>CALQPL010000062.1 GCA_943332445.1 Bifidobacterium breve | reverse complement strand
TGCCAACATTTCCGTTCCCAAGGCCGCCGATCGCGAACTTGTACTTGTACGAGATGAACAGGTCAAGGTGGTCAGCACGACCTACCGCATTGTTCAGCCGTTGGCTAACGGATTGATTTGGTTGGCCTTGTTCCTCTTGGCGCTCGGCATTTGGGTGATTAACCGCCGACGAGTGGGCGTATTGATTTCTGGCTGGATCTTCGTGCTGACCGGTGCCTTTATCTTGGGCACGTTTGGCTTGGCCAAGGAGCTGGCTCTCAGCGGTTTGTCGGTGGCGGAAAACTCATGGCAGGCGGTGACCGCAGAAACGGTGCTTCGTTACCTGCCAGGTCTAGGCCGCACCTGTGTGGCCATTGGCATCGTCGCCATTGCCGCTGGAGTGATCGCTGGTTCATCGGCTTTGGGACAATGGATTCGCAAGGTCTTTGTCACCGGCTCGAACCTCCTTGGTCGCGAGATCGGCAAACTCGGCCCGATCGCGCAACAAGCAGCAAACGTGGCAAGCAAGAAGAAGATCATTGCGATCGTCATCTTTGTGTTGGCCTTTGCTGGGCTGTACACCAGTGACACGGTCAGTGCAGGTCGTGTGGCCTGGGTGACCTCGCTCGGCGTGATTGCTTGGTTCATCACGTTCGCCTTGGCTGCAGCTGGCGCCACCACTGAAGCCACGGGTGAACCCGCGGTAGAGGCGGCTGCTGAGGGCGATGCCCTCCTTGGATAGTTGGCAAGAGATCACCTCGCTTGATGACGAGCGGGTGCGCCTGTATAGCCGATTGACCGATGTCGAATTGCGCACCGTGTTGGAGCCTGCAGAAGGCATCTTCGTTGCCGAGGGCGCCAAGGTCATTGAACGTGCCATCGGCGCTGGTTTTACGCCGTTGAGCATCTTGGGAACCAGCAAGTGGTTGGGGATCATGGATGCCCAGCAGATAGTTCCTGCTGATATTGCTCGGTACGTCGCCGATGAAGCAGTCTTGGAGTCGTTGACCGGCTATCAGGTTCATCGCGGGGCTCTGGCTCTCATGCGCCGCAAGCCCACACCGAGCGTGGAGACCTTAACTGCGTCAGCGCGACGGGTGGTGCTGTTAGAGGATCTCAAGGAACACACCAATGTGGGCGCCATCATCCGTAGCGCCGCCGCCTTTGGTGCTGATGCGGTTCTCGTCAGCAAAGCATGTGCGGACCCGCTCTATCGGCGCGCGATCAAAGTCTCCATGGGTACGGTCTTTCAGGTTCCATGGACGGTGGTCGAAGACTGGGATGACTGTTTGGCCGCATTGGCTGAGCATGGCTTCTCGCTGGTGGCGTTGACCCCAAGTGCGGATGCGCAGGACCTCAGGGCCCTTGCCGCGGCACAGCCTGACAAGGTCGCCATTGTGCTAGGTACGGAAGGTCCGGGTTTGAGTCGAGAATCGCTGGAACGATGTGAGCGGGTGCGTATACCGATGTCAGCTGGTGTGGACTCACTTAATGTTGCTGCGGCCGCTGCTGTTGCATTGTTTGCTTTGCAACCTTAATCCTCGCGCACTTGATCGATAACAAACGCCAGTCGAAGCGAATCCTCGTTAGGCATCAAGGTCGATGCGCCCTCGCGCATCACCTCTGCGCACTGTTCAACCATCAATTGGTAGGGATCACAACTGTCGAAGGCCTCGGAGCTGATCGAGCCAGTGGTGGTGTCGGACAGTGTGAGTTCGCAAGGTGCCTTCCATACGGTGAACGCCTCAGCACCTGTCCACGACAAGGTTGCGAGGGTGCCTGTGACTCGAAATGTTTGTTCGGCGGGGGAGTTGATCGAAACCCGCCAACTAACCGGAACACCATTCATGACCAGCTCGCCCTGAGTGGTCAGATCGACCCCGTCCTTGCCATGGGATTTAAGGGTTCGCCTGCGCACAATCTCTACATCAGTGACGGGTTGGCGAGTGCCGGCTCCAATGACCTGCATCGCTGAATCCAGCGTGTACGGGCCCACATCAAGGGTTGCTCCGCCGCCGCGCGAGGCTTGGAGTCGATAGTTGTCCTCGGGTACTCCGTCGAAGCAAAAGGTGGATTCAATTCCGGTGATCTCACCGATCGCACCTGAGGAAACCACGTCCAAGGTTCGTTGAAAGCGTGGATGCCACCGGTACCACAACGCTTCCACGAGTTGGCCTGGTTTGGCGGCTCTGGTCATGCGTCGCGCAGAGGTGTGGCTTATCGCCAGTGGCTTTTCACACAAAACAAACTTATCCGCGTTCAGAGCCGCCGCGACCCATTGCTCATGGACCTCGTTGGTCAAACTGATGTACACCGCATCAACGTCAGAGTCGGCAATCACTTCGTCGTAGGTGCTCACAATGCGTGTGGGCGCAAGCGACAGGGCTCGATCACGATCTCTGGCGCCAACTACCTGCAGTTCTGCGTTGTGCGCGGCGTGAACAGCTGGCCCCATCGCCATGCCCGCAACGAACCCAGCGCCAAGGAAACCCCAGCGAACCGGGGTCATAGTGGAGTGACGGGTGCTGATCCTGAAGCGGCGGACAGCTCGGCAGCCTCCATCACGGCAACCACGTCACGGCTTTGCTCTGGTCGAACGCTGAGCGGCAAGCCGGCCACCAACTGATCGGCCAATTCCCGGTGGAAACCGTGCTCTCGAGGCTGAACTGGCGCCAGTAGGGTCCGATCCCCATCGCTGTTGACCAAGGTTAAGTCAGCCGGTGCATCCGCTGGGGCAAAGAGCTCCTCAGCCATCGTGCCGATGCCCGTGCGGCTCAGCAGACGCTCGTGACGCCAGTTACCCACGATGGCGCCATCGGTCCCTAGTACGTAGTACTTCGGCTTCAAAATGGCGGCCAAGTCGGAGTGAATGAACTCTGCATTGACTCCGTTCTCAAAGGACACGTTGACAACGGAGTGATCCGCGTTGGTCACATCAAGCCAGCGTCGCTTGTAATTCGTGGCCGTTACCGAAGTGACTGGTGAACCATTGAGCTGCATGATCTGGTCAATAAAGTGCGAGCCCCAGTCAAAGATCGCTCCGCCTGAAATGGATGCATCTGAGTGCCAGTAATTACAGGGGTGACCAAATCCGCCGACAAATGTCTCGAGGTGGAACATGTCGCCAATGCGACCGGAATCCACCGCTCGCTTGAGGGTGAGGAAGTCACTGTCCCAGCGTCGGTTTTGGTACACCAAAGCCGTTTTGCCTACGGTGCGGGCAATATCTAAAACCGCGTCGCATTCGGCGCTGGTCAGAGCCATGGGCTTTTCCATGACGACGTTCTTGCCGGCTTCCAGGGCGCGCAATGCCCACATGGCATGGGTGTCGGGAGGGGTGGAGATGATCACCAGGTCGATGTCTGGCGAGTTGAGCAACTCAGTCCCATCAGTGGTGGTCATGACATCTGGGGCATCAACCAGCGCAGCATCGAGTCGAGCCTGTGACCTATCGCAAACTGCGGCAAGTTCTAGTCCAGGGACTGCCACACACGCTGACAGGTGCTCGTGGCCGATAGCCCCGTAGGCGAGCAGTCCTACCCGAACTGTTGATGCTTCTGAGATTCCACGCACGTGGCGGGCCCAGCGTTGCACCGTGCGCAGCATGTCGCGGTTGCTCCACACAGCATCGGAGGACAACGACAGGAGACCAATCCCAGATGACGCACGCCACGTCAAGACGGGGTGATCAGTAAAGGCCACGTTGGCCGTTGCTAGCACTTCAACATCGTCGGCGACCTTGTCGACCAGTGGCCAGGCCGTGTGAACCAGCAGGTCGCCTTCGGCACGCGGGTCTACCGCTGCGACTCGTCGAACACGGACTTCATGTGATGCGGGGGACCGTGAGCCAATCCGTACGCCAGTGAGTTCGGGAATGGACCGGGAGGCCAAGTCATTCGTTGCCGCACCGGTGATCAGAACTGGGCGCTGACCGGCTTGTTCGCGCAAGGACACAAGATCGGACTCTTCGGGAACCGACGCAAAGATCGCAACGATCGCGTCAGCACTCTTGAGATCGCGGGTCACCACCACTGATGCTGATTCCAGCCATGGCGCGGATAACGCTGCCTGCACTGAGGGGTGGTCGGGCGTGGGACTCCAGATTCCGAGAACAGTCATCCCCTAAGGCTAGGCGAAGGACCGGTAATGCGCCCGCCCAAGGTCGGTTTTAGTTAAGGCTTTGTCGGAGGTGTCGGGCTCGCCTGGCGATTGAGCAGCCAACTGCGAATACCAGCCACCAACGAGCCCACAATAAAGAAGGTAGCCACGGCATACGTCGTCGTTTTGACAGCAGGAACGCTGCTTGCGTAATACCCCGCCGCGGTCAAGCCAATGCCCCAAGCCAGAGCTCCGGTGACATTGGCCGCAAGAAACTTGTAGTAATTCATGCGAGCGATTCCAGCGATCGCTGGGACTAAAACGCGAGCCCAAGGTATGAATCGTGCGACAACCACAGCCCACCAACCTAGGTTGGCGTAAAACGTTTCACAGCGACGGATCGCTCCTTGAATTCGCTGGCCTTCGCGCTTATCCAGGTAGGGGCGCCCGAAATGTCTGCCCAGAACGAATCCCAACTGGTCGCCCATGAAAGCGGCAATACCCACTCCAATGGCGAGAACGACGATATTGATGTTGTTGCTCTGACTAGCCGCGATGACGCCCGCAGCAAAGATCAGTGAATCACCGGTGATAAACGGGATAAAAGCCCCTATAAAAAGACCCGTTCCTGCGAAGACCAATCCCCATACGATCAAATAAAAGACAGCGGGACCGAAGGCATCAAGCCATCCGGTGGCTTGGCCCTCAAGTGCTGAGGCGACGATCACGGAATTCACCCCTGTGACCCTAGTGCTTCACTCCCACGATGCGGTCTTGCTATTAGGGTGATCCTCATCGCATGCTCGAGGAAATGCCTGCGGCCAGAAATTGACTTACTATGTGCGAGTAATCGAAACGAGACGGAAGGTCATGATGGAGAGCGAATCAACGTGTCCAGTAACCGGCAGCCACTCAACGGGCGGCACTGCAAATGCTGATTGGTGGCCAAACCAGCTCGATCTGAAGGTCCTCCAACAAAACCCAGCCAGCGCCAATCCACTCGGCGCGGATTTCGACTACTCCGCCGCGTTTTTGACCCTGGACTTGGACGCTGTCCGCAAGGACATCGAAGAGGTCATGACCACCTCGCAAGACTGGTGGCCAGCTGACTACGGACACTACGGACCGTTTTTCATCCGCATGGCATGGCACAGCGCAGGCACCTACCGCATTAGCGACGGACGCGGCGGCGCGGGACAAGGGACGCAGCGCTTTGCGCCGTTGAACAGCTGGCCAGACAATGCCAACCTCGACAAGGCCCGTCGACTGTTGTGGCCGGTCAAGCAAAAATACGGCAACAAACTCTCTTGGGCTGACCTCATGATCTTCGCTGGACACTGTGCGTTGGAGTCCATGGGATTTGCAGCCTTTGGCTTTGCCGGTGGGCGCCCCGATGTGTGGGAGCCCGAGGACATCAACTGGGGCTATGAGGACGAATGGCTAGGGGATGCTCGCTACAGCGGCGACCGCGAGCTTGCAGATCCTCTCGGCGCGGTCCAAATGGGTCTGATCTATGTCAATCCACAAGGCCCCAATGGCAACCCGGATCCCTTGGCATCAGCTCGCGACATTCGCGAGACCTTTGCTCGCATGGCGATGAACGATGAAGAGACGGTGGCGTTGATTGCCGGTGGGCACACCTTTGGTAAGACGCACGGCGCCGCTGACCCCGACGCCTTCGTGGGGCGCGAGCCCGAGGGCGCTGCTATGTCAGAGGTAGGCCTGGGATGGACGAGTTCGTTTGGTTCCGGTAGCGGTGGAGACACGATCACCAGTGGTCTAGAAGGTGCTTGGACGCCTACTCCGATTGCGTGGGACAACACCTATCTTGAACTGTTGTTCAAGTACGAATGGGAGCAAACCACCAGCCCTGCGGGGGCAACGCAGTGGATTCCCAAGGGCGTGTCAGATGACGACCTGGCACCTGACGCGCACGATGCGTCCAAGAAGCACGCACCGGTGATGTTGACCACCGACTTGGCCCTGCGATTTGATCCCGCCTACGGACCAATTTCACGTCGATTCAGCGAGAACCCAGCTGAATTTGCCGATGCTTTTGGCCGTGCTTGGTACAAGCTCACGCACCGAGACATGGGCCCTGCATCGCGTTACCTAGGAGCCTTGGTTCCTCAGGAAGATCTGATCTGGCAAGACCCAGTTCCGGCCGCGCAGGGGCCACTCATCGATGCTTCATCTGTTGCGGCATTGAAGGACAAGGTGTTGTCCTGCGGATTGAGTGTGTCGCAGTTGGTGCAAACGGCGTGGGCTGCGGCCTCGACCTTCCGTGGCACCGACAAGCGCGGTGGAGCCAATGGCGCTCGCATTCGTTTGGCACCACAAAAGGACTGGGAAGTGAACAACCCGGCGCAACTGGCGCAGGTGTTGGCCACTCTGACCGGCATCCAAGAGGAGTTCAATAACTCGAGCTCACAGCAGGTGTCACTTGCTGATCTCATCGTCCTCGC
>CALQPL010000061.1 GCA_943332445.1 Bifidobacterium breve | reverse complement strand
CAGGCCAAAGCTGAAGCAGGCCAGTTGGTCGGTCGAGCTCGCGCCGACATCAAGAAGGCTCTTGAAGCACGACAGGCCGCGTTAGAAGACGAGCGCGACGCGAAAGCCCTGTCCGAAGAACGGGTTGATGTTTCCCTCCCGTGGGAACGCGATCCACTGGGTGCGCGTCATCCACTGTCGACGATCTCAGACCACATTGTCGATGTCTTCGTGGCCATGGGGTACGAAGTGGCAGAAGGTCCAGAGATTGAAACCGAGTGGCACAACTTTGATGCGCTCAACCTCGCACCGGACCACCCTGCTCGCACGATGCAAGACACCTTCTTTGTCGAAGCCCCCGACGCTGGGCTCGTCCTGCGAACGCACACCTCGCCCGTGCAGATTCGTTCCATGTTGGATCGCGAAGTTCCCATTTATGTCGTGTGTCCTGGCCGAGTGTTTCGAACCGATGAGCTCGATGCGACACACACGCCGGTCTTCCACCAGATCGAAGGACTCGCCGTAGATGTTGGCATCACCATGGCGGACCTGAAGGGAACCTTGGATCACTTCGCCGTTGCCATGTTTGGTCCCGATGCCAAAACCAGACTTCGCCCGTCCTATTTCCCCTTCACCGAGCCCTCGGCCGAGTTGGACCTGTGGTTCCCACAGGCCAAGGGTGGACCGCGTTGGATTGAGTGGGGTGGCTGCGGAATGGTCAACCCGCGCGTGCTGGCCGCGTGTGGCATTGATCCGGACCGTTACTCAGGATTTGCCTTCGGCATGGGCCTCGAGCGCACGTTGATGTTCCGTCATGGCATCACTGACATGCGCGACATGGTGGAAGGCGATGTGCGTTTCACCGCTGCCTTTGGAAGTGAACTCTGATGAGGGTTCCGGTTTCGTGGCTTCGCGAGTTGGTAGAGATCCCCGCCACCGATGACGTGGATGCCATTGGCGTGCGCTTGGTCAGCGCTGGATTAGAGATCGAAGACATTGAAGTGGTCGGAGATATTCAAGGATCGCTAGTGGTTGGACGCGTCGTCTCTTTTGATGACGAAGAACAGTCCAATGGCAAATCGATTCGCTGGTGCCAGGTGGATGTGGGCGAAGACAACGGCGGCGTGCGCGGCATTGTGTGTGGTGCATCCAACTTCGTTGCTGGCGACCTCGTCATCGCGGCGCTTCCAGGGGCGGTTTTGCCCGGCGGTTTCGCGATTGCCGCTCGCAAGACCTACGGCCATGTTTCTGATGGCCTGTTGTGTTCCGGTAAGGAGCTCGGACTGGGTGATGACCATTCCGGCATCATGATTGTGGAAGCAACCACGGCCGTCGGGTCAAATGCGCAAGACATCATCGGTCAGGCTGATCAGGTTTTCGACCTAGCCGTCACGCCCGACCGTGGTTACTGCTTCTCCATGCGCGGCGTGGCCCGCGAACTTTCTATCGCGTACGCCAGCACCTTCACTGACCCAGCCAGTGCGTCATTGCCAACCGTTACGGCAGGGGATCGCGCGGGCATTGACGATGGTGCTGATCGGATCATCATCAGTGAGTTGACCGGATTTAACCCCGCAGCCGTATCGCCGGACTGGCTCCAGTTGCGTTTGCGACTGCTGGGGATGCGACCGATCTCTTTGGCTGTGGATGTCACCAACTACGTCATGTTGCTCACCGGACAGCCGCTGCATGCTTTCGATAGCGCCAAGGTCAGTGGTGCCTTGCGCGTGCGCCGAGCGCACCAGGGCGAAACGTTGACCACGCTTGACGATGTTGAGCGCCAGCTTGATACAGACGACGTGGTGATCGCCGATGACTCGGGTGCTGTGGCATTAGCCGGCACGATGGGTGGCGCCAGTACCGAGGTTGATGGAACGACGACCGGAATCTTGTTGGAAGCTGCTCACTTTGATTCAGTGGCCATCGCTCGACAAAGTCGCCGTCACAAGCTCAGCAGTGAAGCCTCGAAGAGGTTTGAGCGCGGCACGGATCCGCAATTGCCTGCGGCCGCTGCTGCCGTAGCGATTGCGTTGCTCGTTGAACATGGTGGGGCAACGCTGGTCTCAGTCAGCGAGGTCGATCAACGCACTGCGACTGCGGCCATTGCTTTTGATCTCCAACGTCCCACACGTACCGCAGGCATCGAGATCGCTGATTCCTTCGCCATTGACGCGTTAACGAGTGTGGGTTGCATCGTCGAAGGCTCGCAGGCAGTGGTTGCCGTGACGCCACCATCATGGCGACCAGACCTGACCGATCCGGCTGACTTGGATGAAGAAGTCATTCGTCTGTTTGGTTACGACAACGTTCCTAGTCGTTTGCCGCGATTGCCGTCCGGCCGCGGGTTGACTGCGGCCCAGCGCATCCGCCGCACGATCGCCCAGACCTTGGCCAACAGTGGTCACATTGAAGTCTTGGCTTATCCCTTTGTGGGAACCAGCGAACTTGATGACCTCCTGGTTCCTGCAGACGACGAGCGCCGACAGCTTGTGGAACTGGCCAATCCCATCTCGGATGAGCAGTCGTACATGCGCACCACGATGTTGCCCGGACTGCTCCAGATCCTCAAGCGCAATCTGGGCCGAGGCAACGACGACAACATGTTGTTTGAAGTAGGCGCAACGTACCGCTGGCCAGCCGGACATCATCTGGCTCGAGGCGCCGATGTGGTGCGCCCATCGGTGACGAGCCGCCCTAGTGCGGATGAACAAAGCGCTTTGCAAGCCTCGTTGCCCATTCAGCAACGTCACTTGGCGATCGTCATGACGGGTCAGCGCGAACGTTCGGGCTGGTGGGGCAAGGGCAGGGCTGCCACATGGGAAGACGCCATTCAGTCAGCCCGCATGGTGGCTCAGGCCGCCAAGGTGGACCTCGTCATCTCTGCTGGCCAGCAGGCGCCGTGGCACCCAGGTCGTTGCGCACAGTTGAGCTTGGCCGATGGAACCGTCGTTGGTTTTGCCGGCGAACTTCACCCCCGGGTATGTGAAACATTGGGCATTCCGGCTCGTACCTGTGCTGTTGAATTAGATCTTGACGCGGTGGTGTCGGCGCACGTTGCTATTACTCGCGCACCAGCGGTCTCGGGATTCCCCGTAGCCAAGGAAGACATCGCGCTCGTGGTTGATGACTCAGTGAGTTCGACGGTTCTGGAAAACACGTTGCGCGAGGCCGCCGGTCCGCTGCTGGAATCCATCCGACTCTTTGACGTCTATCGAGGGCCACAAATTGGTGCCGACAAGCAGTCATTGGCCTTTGCTTTGCGATTCAGGGCATCGGACCGGACCTTGTCTGATGGCGAAGTGGCCCAAGCCAGGCAGGCCGCCGTTGAGGCCGCGGCCTCTGCCCATGGGGCGGTTCTGCGTTCCTAGCCTGATGCTGTATTATTTTCCATAGTATTGGAAGTTCATACATAACCGGAGGTACGCCATGACCTTGACCGCCGCAGTGGCTGGTGGCAGCGGGTATGCCGGGGGCGAACTCCTGCGCTTGTTGCATGCACATCCGGATTTCAGCATTGGTCCTGTCGCTGCTGGTCGGCACACGGACGTGGCCATCACTGATGTCCACCCGCACCTCATCGCTCTGGCGGGCCAACACTTTGTCGCAACCGATGCGCACACCTTGGGTGAAGCTGACGTTGTCTTCCTTGCTTTGCCCCACGGAGAGTCGGGCAAGTTAGTCTCCCAACTTCCTAACGATTGTCTCGTTGTTGATCTAGGTGCTGATTTTCGACTGACGGATGCGAATGCATGGCAAAAGTATTACGGCGGCGAACATGCTGGCACGTGGGTTTATGGCCTGCCTGAGTTGCCGGGAGCGCGCACGGCGATTGCACAAAGCAAGCGCGTGGCTAATCCTGGATGTTTTCCTACCGGAATCATTCTTGGCCTAGCGCCTTTGTTGGCCGCTGACCTTGTCGAACCAGATGACGTTGTTGTCGTTGCTGCATCGGGTACTTCGGGTGCTGGCAGGGGATTGAAGGATTCGTTGCTCGGTAGTGAAGTGATGAATTCCATGTCGGCCTACAAAGTCGGTGGCGTGCATCAACACACGCCCGAAATCGAACAAGCCCTCAGTGCCGCTGGCGGCGATCAGGTGACCGTGCTTTTCACCCCCAGCCTGGCCCCCATGCCGCGGGGAATCTTGGCCACATCCACGGCGAAAGCCTTGCAGGGAGTGACCACCGAGGAAGTCCACGCAGCACTGCATGCGGCCTACGCCCACGAGCCCTTTGTCCAGCTACTGCCGCCAGGTCAGTGGCCCACCACCGGTGCGGTGTTGGGGTCAAATCAGGTTTACCTGCAAGCCGTCGCTGATGCTCATTCTGGGCGGGTCACGGTCGTTAGTGCGATTGACAACTTGACCAAGGGTGCAGCAGGCCAAGCGATTCAAAACGCCAACCTCATGGCCGGTTTTGCCGAGACGTCAGGACTTACCGGAATGGGAGTGGCGCCGTGAGTGTGACTGCAGCGCAAGGCTTTAGGGCCAGTGGTGTCAAAGCCGGAATCAAGGCCAGTGGCAATCACGACGTTGCGCTGGTGATGAACGATGGGCCAAACAAAAACGCGGCCGCGGTATTTACTCGTAATCGCTTTCAAGCAGCGCCAGTGCAGTGGTCCATGCAAGCGGTTAAGGATGGTCGGCTCGACGCTGTGGTGTTGAACAGTGGTGGTGCCAATGCCTGCACTGGCCCGCAAGGTTTCATCGATACGCATCGCACTGCTGAATACGTCGCAGAGGCGTTAGGGGTTTCTGCTGGAGATGTCGCGGTGTGCTCCACTGGGTTAATCGGCGAGCTCTTGCCGATGGATGCCCTGCTGGGCGGGGTCGACGCGGCCACGCAGGCCCTGTCCACTGATGGTGGCGCCAACGCGGCCCTGGCCATCATGACCACCGATACCCACTCCAAGACGGCTGTGATGAGCGGTGAGGGCTTTGTGGTGGGTGGAATGGCCAAGGGAGCAGGGATGCTTGCCCCAGGTCTGGCCACGATGCTCGTGGTCATCACGACGGACGCGGTCCTGGATCAAGCAGTGCTCGAGACCGCAACGCGTTCAGCGGTGTCAACGACGTTTGAACGCATCGATTCGGATGGCTGTATGTCCACCAATGACACCGTCATCGTGATGTCGTCGGGAGCATCGGGAACCAGCGTAAGTCCAGAAGATTTTGAAGTTGCCTTAAACCACGTCTGTGCTGATCTGGCTCGCCAACTCATCGGCGATGCCGAAGGCGCGAGCAAAGACATTCGCATTGATGTGATCAACGCTGTCAGCAGCGATGACGCCGTCGATGTTGCACGCGCAGTGTCGCGGAGCAACTTGCTCAAGTGTGCAATTCACGGTGAAGACCCCAACTGGGGCAGAGTTCTGTCGGCGGCCGGCACGACGCAGGCGGTTTTTGAACCTGACAAGGTCAGCGTGGCGATCAATGGTGTGTGGGTATGCAGAAATGCTGCTCCTGATGCCGATCGCAATCTGGTGTCGATGAAGGATCGGGAAGTAGTCATCACCATTGACTTAGGTGCGGGCGCTGATGAGGCCACGCTGTGGACCAACGACCTGACCAGTGACTATGTCCATGAGAACTCGGCGTATTCGTCATGAGCAATCAACAACGCGACCGTGAGATGGCTTTGGCCAAGGCTTCGACCCTAGCCAACGCTTTGCCGTGGCTTGAGAAGTTTCAAGGCAAAACGGTTGTTATCAAATTTGGCGGCAACGCCATGGTTGATGACGAATTGAAGAAGGCCTTTGCCGAAGACATCGTCTTTCTCAGGCATGCTGGATTGCGGCCCGTGGTGGTGCACGGTGGCGGCCCGCAAATCACCGAAATGCTGGACAAGCTCGGCGTGGAATCGACGTTTGTTGCTGGGTATCGGGTGACCACACCAGAAGCCATGGATGTGGTGCGGATGGTCCTGACCGGACAAGTCCAGCGTGAGATCGTCGGATTGATCAACGCGCACGGTACCTATGCCGTGGGACTGTCGGGCGAGGATGCCCGCACCTTTACTGGCGCACCTCGCGAGGTGATGTCCGATGGCCAGGTCGTTGACGTCGGACTCGTGGGAGATGTGGCCTCGGTTGATCCAGGTTTCGTTGAGAGTTTGCTCAGCGACGGGCGCATCCCGGTGGTCTCCAGCGTGGCTGCCGGTTTGCAGGGCGAGGTGTACAACGTCAATGCAGACACAGCCGCCGCGGCGCTGGCCGTAGCCCTCAAGGCCGAAAAGCTGATCGTTCTTACTGACGTTGAAGGCCTGTACGCCAATTGGCCTGCAAGCGATGAGGTCATTTCGACCATCACTGCCGCCGACCTTGAACTAATGCTGCCCTCGTTGTCGAGCGGAATGATTCCAAAGATGGACGCCTGTCTGCGGGCTGTTCAAGGTGGGGTGAACCGAGCCCACGTTCTTGACGGTCGGGTGCCTCACGCAGTTCTGGTCGAGGTGTTTACCGATGAAGGCAGCGGAACCATGGTGACGCCATGACGCTGCAACAAGAATGGGAAAGCGCTTTCTTAAGCAACTACGCCACACCATCGATTGAGTTGGTGCGCGGTGTCGGCTCGCGGGTGTGGGACAGCGAAGGAAATAGCTACCTGGATTTGGTTGCTGGCATCGCGGTGTCATCGCTTGGCCATGGCCACCCAGCGGTG
>CALQPL010000060.1 GCA_943332445.1 Bifidobacterium breve | reverse complement strand
GCAGTGTTGGCCATCATCGGACGCGGTCTGCCGCCAGCACTGCGTGCATTCCTCCTTACCCTCGCTGTTGTTGACGACCTCGGCGCTATCACCGTCATCGCGTTGTTCTACAGCGATGCGTTGGCACCCTTGTGGTTGCTTGGCTCCGTTGCACTGGTGATCGTTTACCTCATCCTGCAACGACAGCGCGTGCAATCACCTTTGGTTTACGTGCCACTGGCTCTTGCGCTGTGGGGTTTTGTTCATACCAGCGGGATTCACGCCACTGTTGCGGGAGTTGTTCTGGGATTGGCGACTCGCGTCGTGCGCGATTCCGGCGAAGAATTGGCGCCCGCTGAACGGCTTGAGGAACGGCTTCGACCTCTCTCTGCTGGCTTTGCCGTCCCGGTATTTGCCTTCTTCGCTGCTGGTGTCACAGTCGTGGGGACCAGCCTGTCCACGATCGCGTCCAACCCCGTCACCCAAGGTGTGGCCGTTGGGCTGGTGGCCGGCAAATGCATCGGCATCTTCGTCACCACGCTGGTCATTGTTCGCTTCACGAAAGCACGCTTAGGCAATGGCCTGAAGTGGGTAGACGTCTTCGGCCTGGCTCTGATTTCCGGTATCGGATTCACGGTCTCGTTACTGATAGCCGAACTCAGTTTCGCTGAGTCCGACCCTCAACAAGGGTTCGCCAAGATTTCGATCTTGTTTGCCTCGTTGCTGGCAGCACTGCTGGCCAGTGTGGTGCTTTTGCCCCGATCTCGCGCCTACCGTGCCCTGGCCGCACGTGAGGACAGCGACCTCAACCACGACGGCATCCCAGACGTGTACCAACGAACTGACGATGGTGGCGACAGCTCTAACCCTTAGAGTGGGATCACCAGCGCTTCAGGAGGACTCATGAGCAACTCGAATGGCGACCGTTCCATCGGTCAGCTCTTTGCATCAATCATGGAAGACATCTCCTCCTTGATCCGTGGCGAAATTGCATTGGCCAAGGCCGAAGTGCGCAAGAGCGCGCAAATGGCAGCACGTGGCGCGGGCCTTATTGGTGGCGCCATCTTCTTGGCCACGCTGTGCTTTATCTTCCTGCTCGTTGCCCTCTCGTACGCCATTGCCAGCGCGCTCAACGGACGAGTGTGGGCCGGATTCCTCATCGTTGCGTTACTTCTGCTGATCATCACCGCCATCATGGGCTACTTCGCCAAGCGACACTTTGATCAAGTCAAGGGACCCGAGCGCGCTCAAGCCCAGAGCGAAGCAACCCTGAATACGCTGCGCGCAATGCCCGACAAATTTATTGATGCTTTTGAACGCGCCATGCCGGAGAACAAGGAATCTCCCGGCTCACGTTCCTAAAGACAACGACCTGTTGATACTGGCGCTGTTGCCCGCGATCCGTTGACCGCATCTTTGGCAATTGAAGAAGCCGTCAGCGCATACCCACTGGCTGGATCATCCACCGAAGCAGCAAAAATCATTCCCAGCACACGACCGCGCTGATCCAATAACGGGCCCCCACTATTTCCCGGCCGTACCCGTGCACGAAGCGAGTAAATCTCACGGACAACCGAAGTCTTGTCATAAATATCGGCGCCCCGAGCATCCTGGATATCGCGAATACGCGCCGCGCCCGCTGTGAATGCCCCACCGCCAGGGAAACCAATCACGATCGCATCATCGCCACGGCTAGCTGGCTTGCTAGCAAACTCCAAGACATCCGCATCAAGGTTGTCTACCTTTAACACCGCGACATCGGTGCGAGGATCAAACAGGACCACAGTTGCCCTGCGCTCACGCTCGGTTCCGCCTAAACGAACCGTGACACGGTCGGTGCCGGCCACCACGTGAGCATTGGTCATGACGGTGTCCTTGCCAATAGCAAATCCCGAGCCGGTCAACGTGACTTTGCAACGGGGAGCATCACCAAACACTTCGACGACTGAATCCCTCGCACCCTGCGCGACAGCAGATCCGGCCAACGTTCCATCCGGTGGTGCGACCGGAACAAGCTCTGGTGTGGCGATGCCTGCGAATACTTGCGGAAAGAAGTTTTCGTCGAACGTATTGCGAAGTGCACTGAACAGTGTGCGCCCTTGGGCCGGCATGACGGAATCGAGTTCTGTCAGCAGAAACGAGTCGCGCACTTTTTGAGTAAGGGCTGAGGGCGTTCCAGCTACAAGTGCAACGGCAAGAAACCAGGCCACCAGTAGAACCGAGATACCGGACAGCACACTTCCACCGAGGGAATCTGCGGCTCGCATCGAACCCGACCCCATACCGGCGCGCGCGCGTGCACCCAACGAGCTAAATACTCCCTGGGCCAAGCCTGCGATAACCAGCACGAGCAAAATGGTGATAACTGGCTTGTAGGGGCCAACAGAAAATGAATTAAGAATTCCCGGGACAAAGGTCATCGCTAATGCAGCTCCACCGAGGAAGCCAATAAATCCAGCAATGCCGGCAAGGAAGCCTTGGCGATAGCCGGTTAGCGCAGAGAGTGCAACCAGCGCGATGAGCACCACGTCGACTTGATTAAGACTCACGCCTGTGGCCCTTCATCAAACGGTTCCCGACTCTCATCAACATCAACCATGTTCGACTGGTCCCACGGTTGTTCCCAGCCCGCCAGCGCAATGATGCGATCCAACAAACCACCGGTGAATCCCCAGATAACCAGATCATTGAAGATAAAGCCGGCACCGACATAGCCGCTGGGATGGCGAACTCGCACGCGGTTCGCAGGATTGATCAAGTGATCAATCGGAATACGTAAAACATCAGCGACCTCGCCAGCATCAACAACCCCGACCGCGCTCGGCACTTCCCACCAAGCCAGAACGGGAGTAACGACGAAACCGCTCGGGGGAACAAACAGATCTGGCAGTACGGCAAAGGGTCGAACCCCTGTTGGATCGAGTCCCGTTTCCTCTTCTGCTTCGCGCAGTGCTGCAGCAACGACTCCCGAGTCGGTCGGGTCAAGCGCTCCACCGGGAAAGGCAGGTTGGCCCGAGTGGCTGCGCATGTCGTGTGAACGCTCGATCAGCAACAATTCGGGCTTACCTTGGCCATCCCCAAACAACATCAAGACCGAGGACTTGCGACCACCGCTTGCTGGTGGTGGGAAGCGCGTGAGCTCATCGACCGTCACGGTTCGGGCCGCCGCTACGACCGGCGCAAGCCACTGCGGTAACTGGGCAATCGTTGGCGACTGCGCATCCAGGACCAGTCCGCGGGCTTGATCGCGCGGACCCTCAAGAAAGGCAATGTCCGCACTCATCCGCGTGGCTCTCGAATCAATTTCGCCGCTTGGGCCGCATCCGTGGGTCCTTCACCAAAGGCCGGACACCACTGCGACACATTGCACGCGCCGCACGCGGGTTTGCGCGCATGGCATCGACGGCGACCATGCCAAATGACTAACTGTGAAACACTCGTCCAGTCCTTCTTGGGAAACAGTGCACCGACTGCGTGCTCGACCTTGACGGGATCTTCTTCCTCGGTCCAACCAAAGCGACGCGCGAGCCGGCCGAAGTGGGTATCAACGGTGATCCCGGGCACCCCGAATGCTTCACCTAAAACGACGTTCGCTGTCTTGCGTCCCACTCCGGGCAGAGAAACCAGTTCGTCCAACGTGTGCGGGATCTCGCCGGCGAACCGCTCGTTGACGTCAGCCCCCATCCTCAACAACGTGTCGGTCTTGGCCCGAAAGAACCCCGTGGGCTGAATCAAGGCCTCAAGGTCATCGCGGTTAGCCGCAGCCAATTTCTTGGTGTTGGGATATTTCTTGAAGAGTGCCGGGGTCACGCCATTGACCCGCTTATCGGTGCATTGAGCCGACAACACGGTGGCCACAAGTAGTTCGTACGGCGTGGTGAAATCTAGTTCGCACTTCACCTCTGGGTACTGATCAGCCAAAGCGCGGTGAATCCGACGGGCCTGCCGGACCAGCGCGGCATCCTTTGATCCCATGGACTCAGCCTAGGGGCCGGCCCACGCCTAGCCCTTTGGGCCGGATGGGTGATCTGGGCTCAATCTCTGGGCCCAACGCGCCGATGGAGGGGTATGTCCACAACCGAGGTTTCGCGGCCCGCCGCTAACGCAGCCACACCGGCTCGACGCGCTCCAGCCGATCGCACTGTGCCTGAGCGCAGTGTCGAATTTGCACACCTTGATTTGGCTGGGCTTCGCGCCTACCGCAAGAACCTGGATGCGGAAGAACACCGGGTGTCCTACTGGCGACGACTGATTCAAGCTCGCTTGGACTTGTTGCGCACCAACAGTGATGGCCTTTCTCAGTTTGACCACCTACAAGGTGCTTTTGCTGAGGATCGACCAGCGCGTGGACGCACCGCGCTTCTTACCGTCTTGCCAGACAACGACATCCCGCCGATTCCTGATCTGCAATCGCTGTGGAATCAAGCTGTTGACATCAATAATGCTGCCGCTTGCCACGAACTTGCACAGGAACTGTCCTTTGCCGAATTCCAGCTGTCGACGTACCGCCAGGCGCTCCACCGCCGCTTGGCTCGCGCAACCGATGAACTCATCGCGCGCTACCACGAAGACCCACTTCAGTGCCTGGTCGCACTTCCGCTGAAAGCTGGCGCTGCTTAACATTCCTGACTCTGCGCAGGCTCGCGCTGGTCTAACGTGGCACAATGCAGTTCACACACTGATTGTCGCGACGTTGGGAGGCTGAGATGGCTGACATCTTGATGAGTGCCCCGTTGTTCGTCGCCCTCAATGATGACGCTGCAATAGCCCTGCGCGCATCGATGGTTGAGGTCACCTTTGCCAAGGGTGGCGTGATCTTCTCCGAAGGCGATGGGGGCGATCGTCTCTACGTCGTACTCGAAGGCAAGGTCAAGCTCGGTGTCTCGTCCAGCGATGGCCGCGAAAACCTCCTCAGCGTCCAAGGCCCTGGCGAGATGTTCGGTGAGTTGTCCCTTTTCGATCCAGGACCACGAACTGCCACGGCCACCGCACTGACCGACTGTCGCCTTTTTGGCCTGGGCCACGAAGACCTGAAGGAATGGCTGACCGGTCGCCCCGAACTTGCTCAATCACTTCTTCAAGCTTTGGCTCAACGCCTTCGCCGCGCGAACGAAGCGATGGGCGATTTGGTATTTGCCGATGTTCCCGGTCGAGTGGCCAAGGCGCTGTTGGATTTGTCGGTGCGCTTCGGTGTTCAACGTGGCGACGGCGTGCACGTCACGCACGACTTAACTCAAGAAGAACTTGCCCAGCTGGTCGGGGCATCCCGCGAAACGGTCAACAAAGCCCTCGCGGACTTCGCTAGCCGCGGCTGGATCTTGCTCGAACCTCGCGGTGTCACGATCTTGGATGTCGACAAACTCAACCGTCGCGGCGCTTAGTTCTCCAGCACAAACATCAAATGCGCCTGGGCGCTTAACAACGCTGCTCCTCGAAGCGAATCATGCACATCGCTGTACACCACCTCAAGAACGTGCTCCGGCGTCGTAGCGCCTTGTGCCACCGCTTCCCGCACTTGCGCGATGCGTTCATGGCGATGATCCAGATACTGCGTCGCGCGTTGACTGGCTGACCCTGTCACTGGGCCGTGTCCGGGCAAAACCACCAACTCGTCGAGTTGAGCCAGCCTTTCTAGCGTGCGGAGATAGTGGTCGACTCGGCCCTCGGGGTGAGCGATCACCGTGCTGCCTTCGCCCAAGATCGTGTCACCGGTCAAGACCACTGATTCGCTTCCACTGCTGACGACGAAGCACACCGAATCCATCGTGTGACCGGGCGCGTGCAGGATTTCAATGTTCAATCCCGCAATTTCCAGTGTCATCGCGTCAGTGAGTTTTTCACCATGGGAAACATGTCGCTCATCCCATGCACTCACTGGCGCACCGGTGAGTTCGTGCAATCGCAGAGCGCCATCACTGTGATCACCGTGTCCGTGCGTTAAGAAAATGTGTTCAATCGCTCCGTGCATTGCGACATCAAGCAAGTGGGATTCATCCAGCGGGCCGGGATCAACAACGACGAGCCCATCGATTCCCAAGATCCACGTATTGGTTCCTTGCAAAGTCATGGGACCTGGATTGGGAGCGGTAACACCACGCAACCATGCAGGAGTGGTCACACTCATCCGGATTGCTGCTCCAATCGAACCGGCCGATGACTGACAGCTTCAGACACGGTTGACCACTGGTTGAGGTCAAGCAGCACCCGAAGCGTGGGCCACAACAAGATGATCTCACCGGCACGATTGGCTTCCAAGGCTTCGGCTACTTTCCACCACCGCGCCTCGACTGCTTCGCCTTCGAGTACATGCCGCGGTTCGACATCTGCCCGGACCGGGGCCAAAAAGAACCACGTGTCAAAACGAAACGGAATGTAATCAGGGGTCAACCACCAAGCCCACGGAATCAAATCTTCCGAATGAACATGAGCTTGTTCACGATTGAGTAGTTGGGCAATTGAGGTACGCCCCAAGAGGAGGTCTTGTCGATCCTGCTCGCTCCACGTCGTGGGGTGACGATTGGAGGCAAGGACGATCCCGGATTCTTCAAAGGTTTCCCGTACCGCCGCGGACATCAGTTGGTTGGCTTTCAGCGGCTCAACATCCATGACCGCTGCCACGTTTATCAGAGAGTAGCCATCGAGAGGAAACAATTCACTGTCGCTGG
>CALQPL010000059.1 GCA_943332445.1 Bifidobacterium breve | reverse complement strand
TGTAAACGCCGGTGGGCGCCATCCAGTAGTCCCCAGCCACCAAGGTGCGGTCTCCTAATTGCACATGGCCCTCGAGTACGTACCACTCTGTTTCAGCGTGATGTACGCCGCCGGGTCGGCCCCAGTCAGTCAAGAATTCCACGCGCGCCGAACACGAGCCGTCCTCTTCGTCGTAGGACAGATTGCGTTGCCGAGCTTGACCCTCACCATGCAGGAACTCCGCCATATGCCATAGGTAATCCTGTTGATCAATGATTTCAATGTGCGGGCGCATGAGCATCCTTCCTAGTGGGTGAGTGTGTTTGAGGTGAGCAGTGGTTGGACAGAACAGTCCACGTCATCATCGGAATTCGTCGCGATCCAATCCAGATCAGGGATGAGCCTGAAGGTCTTGCGAGTCTGTGGGTTGATCGCCACAAGATGAATCCATTGATTGGTCACCAGGCAAGCAAGAGCGTCATGCGAGGCGACAATGGGCAGAATCGATGTGGGATCAGCCCATATGACCACAGTGAGCCGGACTGGATCATGCAAACTCGACGGTTGGCCCAGCGTGGGATCGCGATCGAACGCGGCCTGCCAAGGCAGACCCACCCGCAAGTCACCAGCCGATCCGGTGATGACTCCCGCGTCGCCAATCACGTTATGTGTTGTCTTATCGCCAGCGCCAAGGACGGTGGGGTTGACCGTCGAGAAGTAGTACTGACTGTTGATCCACTGAGTCACAATCGCTGGACCACCCAGAATGGCCGCAAGGGTTGCGTGATCCGTATCTAACGATGGGTCATACGAGTGAAGAAAGGCGCGGCCATCCAGATCCATATTCTTCGTCAGCCCTCGCGGACCCACGATGAACACTGAGTTTCCAACTAATCCCCATTCCGGGAATGGCTCGGACCAATCCCCGGCCCGACGGCTCGCCTGCTTAATGAGCCGCGCATCTTTTGTTAAAGGTTGACCCTCCGCGCTGCCTGACCACATGCGCGCGCGCTCGGCCAACACATCGCTGCGGGCGTGCACGCAATCAACGATGAAGGCTTCGACAAGTGGAGATTCACCATGTTCGGAACTGAGCAGTTGAACATCATCCGTGGTGGTGTTATGCAAAGCAGCAACAGCAACCGTTCCGCGCGGAATGACGATTCCTCGGAATGCTAGTTCGTCTCGTACGTGCGGGTTGTTGAAGCTTCGAACGAAAACTTCAGCATTCACACCGCCTGCATTTCCGCCGCATGCTCCACAGTCATAACCCGTCGAGAACGGATTGTTCTCTACGGTGGCACCATGCCCGCACACAACGAGCAGTGGCGAGAAATCTTTGACAAGGCCAATGGCTCGCAAGGTTTGCTCGACAACTTGAGCTGCTTGTGCAACCGAGAGGCTATCCACTCGTTCTGCGTGAGATGGCTTCGTCCAGCGCTGGTTTACCCGTTGCCACGCATGCGGGAAAGCTGTCTGAACCAGCGTGCCGAGGGCCGCCACCAGCCCGCCCAGTTCAGCAAGAACCAAAGGTGTCACTGGCAAACCATTGAGAGCCCCTGTTGCGCGCTTCATCGGCAGCCGCCAGTTGGGACCTGCACTTGTCGCGCGAACATGATGAGTTGGGGCCAAGAGAGCTGGGCACAGTTGTGCGGTGAGGTCTGGTGAGGCTTGGTACTCGAGCGCAACACCAAAGAAGCCAGCAAATCCAAACGTTCGATGCCCGCGGCGCTCAAGGGCTCGGCGCAATCTTTCCGAGCGCACATCAATACAGGTGATGACATCAACCAATGCAGGTGCTTCTCCCGACAATGACGTTTCCGTCTTCGCGGCGATGGATACAGCACCGATGATCGGCCCAGTAACCGCGATCTCGAAGGCTCTTTGCCACAAAGACTCGCGGCTGCGTCCAACCACCAAGGGCTCCATGCTCGGGTAAGCCGTGACCGGAGCAGAAAGTTGGGGCGCGCTTCCTGAGACTGCCTCAATAACCGCGTTCAAACATAACAACTCAGCGATGTTGGCATTTGGTGCCGTCTGCGAATCCCTGAGTCGAAGATTCTCGTAGTCACGCCAACGTGCGTGCGCAGTCCAGCCAGGCAACTTCTTAGCCTGTGACATCAAGAACGGAACCACTTGCTCGGAAGCTAAACCGTGGTGATTAGCAATGGCCACCAGTGAGTCCACTGGGTCATCGGCGAGGCAGGCAGCCACTGGACGCAGATTCTTATTGTCACTGGCCAATCGGTAGCCCCTAGTTTCCGCAGCTGTGCGCCACGTCGCCCACAAGGGGGTCGAATCGCTGACTTGTCCCCATGCTCTGGCTACCCAATGCGCCGCGTGGCCATCGTTAGCCGATGTGTTGCGGTCGGCCATTGCCCACGTGGCGTCGCGACCGGTGTGCGTAGTGGTGGCAATTAACTCATCCACCTGCCGTTGAATAACCGGGCCCAACGGCTCTAAGCCACAGTCTTCGTAGGCTTGAACCAAGGCAGCCAGCACATGCTCTCGTTGAATGCGACCCGAACGAAAGAGCTCGCCGTAGTGACCGAGGGGCAGCAACGTCCTCGCGCCAAACACATCCTGCGCGTGCAGATGTGCTTCATCGAAATCGATGCTCTCCAAACCAGCGAGTGGGTTAGATGCGACAAAGTTTCGTAGCGGCCATGCGGGGGCGAAAGTTTCGGAAAGGGTGAGCAACCCTTCTTCAATGTCTACCCGCTCCACCATGCGATCAGCCACAACCGGTGCTCGGGTGTCCTGGGCGGAGGTGGCCGGAGCGTGCTTTTGACCAAGAGCCCGACGATGAGCAACCGGCATGGCCCACAGGCAGGCAAGCACCGACAGTGAGCCTGAAATATTGCGAGTAATGGTCTGACACACCCAGGCAGCAACAGCTAACGTCCCGAGTGCCATGACCGACAAGAGCCAACTCGTGCTTGAACTCCACAAGGGCTGATCTGGCAGGGCGCTAATGAACGCCCGCTCGACAACCAGGAGCAGAAACAAGTAGCCAGCACCCGCAATTCCGGCAAGAACACCGATGACGGTCGCCCGCTGAATGCTTCCTGCGGCCCGTCGAGCTGCCATCCCACCCAGCACAACAGCCACGAAGGCCAACGTGGTCGGAACGACAATGACCGGACCAAACACCTCGGCACTTGTTAGAGCTACAGGAATTCCAAGCACCGCAAACGTGACAACGGTGGCGACAACCATGGCGCCGGAGGTCGCCCACCCCACGCGAGAATTTTCATTCACGCTGGATGCAGCACGGGCTCGCAAACGATCCGAGGATCCACCAGCACGAAGGAACAACCAGGACTTGTACGAGCCGTGACCAATGATGTGCAGGAGTGCAGCGGCTGGCAGACCCAATCCAATTTGCATGCACATGTAGCCCATCTGCGCACTGGTTGAATGGACCAATTGGCCCTTCACATCACCGCGAGCACGACCCAGCGCTGTCGCAACGATGACCGTTGCTGCTCCAAGTGCGAACAGCGGAATGAGCGTGAGCGGTGCAAGAGTGAACCAACCCCACAGGAGCAGGATCATCACGCCGCCACCGTTGACCAGCCCAGCATGCAACAGGGCTGAAACAGGGGAGGGCGCGTTTGACGTCTCTAGCAACCAGGCATGGGCTGGTACCAAGGATGAACGCACGACCGCGGCAGCGACAACAAGACCGAGCACCGTGGTGAGTGCCACTGGTGATGCTCCTTGAAGATCGGTACCTCTCTCAATGCCCGGAAGCGTGAGCCAACCGATGACAACAGCTGCCCACACAGCCGCATCACTCAGAAGCAACCTTCGACGAACAGTGGCCGATGATTGTTGAGCCCGCAGCGAGTTGGCATGACCAATGAGTGCGGCGAAAGCTAACCCGCTCAAGGACCAGCCAATCGCCATGAACACCAGGTCGTTGGCCGAGACAAACACCAAGAGGCTGGCTTGGACGGCGGTTAAGAGAACAGCAAACCGTCGGGTTCGCCCTTGGCCTGCCAAGTTCCGACCGGCGTAGTGTCCGATGACGGCGCCAAGGAAGCCGATAAAGATCAGCAAACTTGCGCTCAGGATGTCGAGGCGCAGGCCAAGCCCACGATCAAGCCCGGGGAGAAGGAGGGAGACTCCGGACTGATCTGACAACAAGACGAACAGCCCAGTCAGGATCAGGCCGTAACTGGCTAGTTTTGGGGGCACGAATACCTTCATAGGTACAAAGATACAGGAAATAGACTTCCTGTCAAGTATTACCGGTAATCAAAATACTGCTTAGGTTCTCCGGTTATGAGGTATGGTTGTGGGATGACGCAGGCCCCAGCATCGAGCAGTTCCCGCCAGTGGACCTTTTTGACCAATCATGGCCACGCGATCATCTACCTCAATGGCCACCCAGACGCCCGGATCCGCGATATTGCTGAGGTGGTTGGAATTACTGAGCGAGCTGCCCAGGCGATTTTGTCCGATCTAGAAGCCGACGGATATGTCACCAAGACAAAAATAGGCCGGCGAAACCACTACGAACTGCACGACAGTTTGAAGTTCCGCCACCCGGTCGAAGCCGGTCACAAGGTCAGTGAACTCTTGGAGATTTTCTCGGCGCCTGCCGCTCGGCTTGCTCAGTAGTTCGCGAACCGACGAATCGCTTTTCGGCTAGTTCCTTCGAGCACGCACAGTCACGGCGGCAACCACCGTCACCACTGCTGCAACAGCCGCAAAGATAGCGACGATTGTTGATTCGGGAATCCCGGTGGCGCGTTCAACTGCTACCCACGCCAAACCCCACGCCAAACCAATAGCCGGCGCAATGCGACCCTTCAAGCCAATCGCTAACACAATCCCCACCACGGCCGCTACGACCAGGACAACCACGGCCAGCGCAGTTGCGAGAGTTCCCAGCGCATCGATTCCGACGCTAATTCCCGCAGCGGCTGAGTTGGCGACCGTGGCGATGCAGGCCCATCCCAGGTACAGACCAAGAGTTCCGTCGATCATGACGCGTTCGTAACGCGTGGTGGCGGGTTGCTCGTTAAGCCGAGCGAGGATCAAAACAAGCACTGCCACGAGGGCTACCAAGAGCAGGACACTGACAACGAGCCAGGCCAACTGAACAGCAGCGATCCAGGCGGCGTTCAACAGCGCCGAAGCAACGATCAGCCAACCAGCTCGACGCTGACGGGAATCCTGAGCGCGCCACGGCATCGCTTGGTTGATGCCCAAAAGAAGGAGACCGGTGTAGATAACACCCCAAATAATGAAGGCTGCGCCACCTGGGGCGACCAACGTGGCATCACTATCGAGCACTCCGTTGGCCACTTCACTTACCGGTGTGCCAACAACAGCGCCAGAACCTAGGAATGACACGACAACAGCGATGACCACACTCACCAGCACCGACAGTTGGCGAACGATGTCGCGTTGACGTGAGATTTGAGTGTTGACAGTTGCGGTCATGCGTGGGCCTCCGGCGAAGTCGTTAGTGGGCACAAAGGCCACAAGCAAGCATCGTCAGTATGGCTGACCACATCGGGTTATGCAGGGCAACGAGGCCGCAGCGCTGGGATCTTAGACGTGCGCACGCTCGCCATTAACGACTTCAACTGGACTACCCTGTGAAAGACCACCAGGCAGTGGCGAACCGACGGCGACTCCAACTGACAGGAATGTGATGACCCAGGATTCGCACAACAAGAGTCGGCAAGCGCCTGTTGCGATTCTGGTCAACGGTCCCAGCTCGTCGGGTAAGTCGACCTTGTGCAAAGCACTGCAGGAACGTCTAGTCAGGGATTCGGGCGGCGATCAATCAAAAGCTTTCTACCGAGTTGCCTTCGACGACATGGTCTTGATGATTGCGGATTCGCTTTACCCAATTAGCTTTGTGCAACTGCAGGGACGTGACACCAGCACTTTGGCATCCCGCGAACCCCACGATGGTCGAGCGGCCTGGGAATACATCAGCGACGTTGCTGAAGATGAAAATCCTCGGGTGCGGCTGGCAACCAGTCCGGTCACACGGCAGCTATTGACGGGGCTTCACCGAAGTTGGGGCGAACATCTGCGCCTGGGCACTGACTTGATCATTGACCACTTCATCCAAGACGAAGACTGGTGCGATGAGATCCTCGATGTAGTGCAAGGCGCCCATGCCAACGTCCTGCTGGTGGGTGTCCACTGCTCTGTAGAGGAACTTGAACAACGCGAATCATCACGCGCAGATGGCGGAGTAGAAGGGCGCCCCCGTGGGTTGGCCCGACGCAGCAACGAACTGTGTCATTCCCACGGTCTGGTCTACGACGTTGACATCTGGACCGATCGGCAAACCACTGCAGAGTCGGTAGAGATGGTCATCAACGCTATGGATGTGGTTCGACCGCTTGGACCTACCCGGCGCGTGAGCGCCGATTCCTAGTCCGTACCCGCGAAGAAGAGCGCGACTGAACCAGACCGCTATAGATTGATCTTTCTCCTCTACGCCCGTCTGCGCTTGTCTTAATGCTGGCGCTGGATCCTTCACCCCACCTGCAAAGGACCGTCCCATGAAGCCGTTTATGGTCGTCGCCAGCTTTAAGCCCGGAACAAACATGCCTGAAGTTTTCGCGGTGGTGGCCGAAGAGCAGGCACGCATGAGCGAGCTCCAGGCCGAAGGTCGGATCAACGGTCTCTATTTGGCAACCGCCGCACGAC
>CALQPL010000058.1 GCA_943332445.1 Bifidobacterium breve | reverse complement strand
GAAGGCCAACGCCAAGCAAGCTCGCATCGCCGCTGCCAAGCGCGCCGCCGCCAAAAAGGCCGCTGCCAAGAAGGCTCGCATCGCTGCCGCCAAGCGCGCCGCCGCCCGCACGGCCGCCGCTAAGAAGGCTTCTCGTAGTCGAATTCGCTCCATTGCCCCGAGCACCGGATCTAACCGTCGCATTGGCCGAGAGATGGCGGCCAAGCGAGGCTGGACCGGCGATGAGTGGACCTGTTTGAACAACCTGTGGACCAAGGAATCGGGCTGGAGCACTCGCGCCACCAACGGATCAGGCTCAGCTGGCGGAATTCCGCAGGCCCTACCCGCATCCAAGATGGCCTCAGCTGGCGATGACTGGCGCACTAATGCCGCAACGCAAATTAAGTGGGGCTTGGGTTACATCTCGGGTCGCTATGGCCACCCGTGTGGAGCCTGGCGTCACTTCCAAAACCACAACTGGTACTAAACCAGTAGTTGGCTAGGCCTTCGGGCCTTTGCCGATCTGCAAGGTCGGTCCCGTGGTGTCCTTAAAGAAGTCATTGCCCTTGTCGTCCACGACGACGAATGCAGGGAAGTCGACCACCTCAATGCACCACACGGCTTCCATTCCTAGCTCGGCGTAGTCCAAGACTTCGACCTTCTTAATGCAGTCTTGGGCTAGGCGAGCCGCTGGCCCCCCGATGGATCCGAGATAGAAGCCACCGTTGGCGGCACACGCATTCGTGACCGCGTCGGAGCGGTTGCCCTTGGCGAGCATCACCATGGAGCCACCAGCCTTTTGGAACTGATCAACGTAGGCGTCCATGCGACCAGCAGTGGTGGGACCAAACGAGCCTGAGGCGTAGCCCTCGGGGGTCTTGGCTGGTCCGGCGTAGTAGACCGCGTGATCCTTCAAGTAGTCCGGCATCGGTTCGCCGGCATCCAGTTTTTCCTTGATTTTCGCGTGGGCGATATCGCGCGCGACGACCAAGGTTCCGCTCAGCGACAACCGCGTCTTGACCGGGTACTGCGACAACGTGGCACGGATCTGGTCCATGGGTTGGTTCAGGTCGATCTTGACCACATCATCGTCAAGGTGCTCGTCGGTGACGTCGGGGAGGAAGTGCGCAGGTTCGCGCTCGAGTTCTTCGAGGAAGACACCTTCGGGGGTAATGCGACCGAGAACTTGGCGGTCGGCCGAACACGAGACGGCGATGGCGACCGGGCATGAAGCACCGTGGCGCGGGAGTCGAATCACGCGCACGTCGTGGCAGAAGTACTTGCCACCAAACTGCGCACCAATGCCCAACTCTCGGGTCAACTGCAGGACTTCTTCTTCCATCTCCAGGTCGCGGAAGCCGTGACCTGACATCGAGCCTTGCGTGGGCAACGTGTCGAGGTAGCGCGCGCTGGCGTACTTGGCTGTTTTGAGTGCATGTTCGGCGCTGGTGCCGCCAATGACGATGGCCAAGTGGTACGGCGGGCAGGCAGCGGTACCCAGGCTGCGCAGCTTTTCGTCGAGGAATTTCTTCATCGACGCGGGGTTGAGGACTGCTTTAGTTTCTTGGTACAGGAACGACTTGTTGGCTGATCCACCGCCTTTGGCCATGAAGAGGAAGTCGTAGTTGAGTTCGTGGCCCGCGTGGGTATCGGCGTACAGCTCGATTTGGGCGGGCAGGTTTGAGCCGGTGTTCTTTTCTTCCCACATCGACAGGGGAGCGAGCTGGGAGTAGCGCAGGTTGAGTTGCTCGTAGGCATCAAAGATGCCGCGCGCGATGGCGGACTCATCCTCGCCCTCGGTCAGGACGTGTTGACCGCGCTTGCCCATCACGATCGCGGTGCCGGTGTCCTGGCACATCGGCAGGATCCCACCAGCAGCGATGTTGGCGTTCTTGAGCAAGTCCAAGGCCACGAACCGGTCGTTGGGAGAGGCCTCGGGATCATCGAGGATGTTGCGCAGTTGCTGTAGGTGTCCGGGGCGCAACAAGTGCGCGATGTCGCGCATGGCCTCAAAGGTCAGCAAGCGCAAAGCCTCGGGTTGAACCTGCAGGAACGTGCGTCCAGCGGCTTCGATGACTTCCACACCTTCGGAGGTAACTAAGCGGTACTTCGTGTCGGCTGGACCAATGGGAAGCAGGTCGGTGTAATCGAATTCAGCCATGCGTCCTTCTTAGAGAGTGAGTTTTCCAGCAAAGTCGACAGAGGAGTACAGCCCGAGCTTGCCGAAGGCGTGCTCGCTGTGAATCTCGCGAATTGTTCCGCTCTTAGAGCGCATCACGATGGAGTGGGTCTTGGCGCCGCCTCCGCGGTAGCGCACGCCGCGTAGCAATTCACCATCGGTGACACCGGTCGCGACGAAGAAGACGTTGTCGCTGCGGACCAAGTCGTCAGTGAACAGGACGCGGTCGAGGTCGTGCCCTGCGTCGATGGCCTTGCGGCGTTCAGCCTCATCACGGGGCCAGAGCTTGGTCTGTAGGACGCCACCGGTGCACTTAATCGCGCAGGCGGTGATGATGCCTTCGGGTGTGCCACCGATGCCGAGCATCAGGTCTACGCCGGTTCCTTCACGCACGGCCATGATCGCTCCGGCGACGTCACCGTCGGTGATGAACTTGATACGCGCACCGGTCTCGCGGATCCGCTGCACCATGTCGGAGTGACGTGGGCGGTCCAGGATGCACACGGTCACGTCTTCTGGCTTTTCACCCTTGGCCTTGGCCACTGCGCGCACGTTGTCTTCAACAGGTGCGTCAATGTCGACATAGGGAGCAGCTTCGGGACCGGTGGCCAACTTGTTCATGTAGAAGACAGCGGATGGGTCATACATCGTTCCGTGTTCAGCAACAGCCAAGACCGACAACGCGTTGGGCATGCCCTTAGCGGTCAGTGTGGTGCCATCGATGGGGTCAACAGCCACGTCAACTTCAGGTCCTTCACCGGTGCCCACGCGCTCCCCGTTGAACAACATGGGGGCTTCGTCCTTTTCGCCTTCACCAATGACGACGATGCCGTTCATGGCCACTGATGAGACCAGCAGGCGCATCGCGCTGACTGCGGCGCCGTCAGCACCGTTCTTGTCACCTCGGCCTACCCAGCGTCCGCCTGCCATGGCGGCGGCCTCGGTGACTCGAACCAAGTCAAGGGCAAGGTTGCGGTCGGGCCGCTCGATACTGGTGTCTTCCTGGCTCATGCATATCCCCTGGCAATGGTGGTGAGGTCTATGTGCCCACTCTATCGGTCAGCAGATGACCCCCCGTGGGTCTAGGGGCTCGGGTTGTCCGCGACTATTGGACTATGGCTGGACGTCGCGGATTTGAGTCGGTGCGAGACATGGTGCTCTCGCTGGGTGTGGTTTTAGCCTTCGTGGCGATGCTGCTCTTGGTGACCTTTCGCCAAAGTGAAGATCCGGTCAAGGTCGTGGACTCCACGGCCGTTCGACAAGGTGTGGCGACCAACGCGCCGTACAAAGCGGTACTTCCCAAAGACGTTAAGGGATGGCGCATCACCAGCGCTCGAGTCGCGTTGCCAGGGGACAACCCCTTCGGGTGGAGCATCGGTTTTTACACCGACAAGGACACTTTTGTCGGTATCGGTCAAAGCAACCAAGAAACCTCGCGTTACCTGCGTGAGGAAAAAGCTGACGGCGAAGAAGTGGGCAAGACCAGCGTCGGTGGCGTGGAGTGGACCAAGTTAGAGCGCGAAGATGAATCGCGACGCTGGTTGGCTAACACGCGCAACGGAGTCACCACGTTGATCGCCGGTACGGGCGAATTTAGCGAGTTGGAAAAGTTAGCGAACTCCTTGGAGCTGGCGAAGACCTCAGGCTGACGCGTCGTCACCCTTGACTGCATCCAGTCGCTCTTGTGCGCCATCAAGCCAGCCTTGGCACACGGCCGCTAAGTGCTCCCCGCGCTCCCACAGGCTCAAGGATTCCTCCAAGGTGGAGTCACCAGCTTCGAGTTTGGCCACAATCTCCACCAATTCATCGCGGGCTTCCTCGTAGGAGGGGCGATCGGTGAATTTCGGTGCTGCTTGTTCACTCATGCTGGGTCCTTGGCTGTTATCTGGTTGACGGTGGCACTGAAACTACCTGATGCGACGCGTACGTGAACCACCTCTTCTGGATTGAGTTGGCTGGAATCACGAATGATGTGACGGTCGGGGCCTTGAACGATGGCGTATCCGCGTTCAAGGGTGAACCCTGGTGACAGTGCGCGAACAATGTCACGAGTGTGTGCGAGCTGTGTGGTTGCGTGCAAAACCACATTAGTGATGTGAACACGAATACGCCGCCGATTGTTCAGTAAGTCCTCGCGTCGCGCAATCAAGAATCCATCGGGGGTGGCAAGCACCGGTCGCGCACGCAGTTGGTTTAACGATGCGCTCTCACGAGTGATCAGTTGGCTGATGGTGCGGCGCACAGACTGGCGCGCGTTGTTAAGGGCGTTGAGTTCTTGCTCAAAGTCGGGGACGAGCTTGCTGGCCGCATCGGTGGGTGTCGAGGCACGAACATCGGCAACGTAATCCAGCAAAGGCGAATCCGGTTCGTGTCCAATGGCTGAGACCACCGGGATAGTGCAAGCAGCGACGGCTCGAATCAGAGTTTCGTCAGAAAAGGGTAAGAGGTCTTCGGCCGATCCTCCGCCACGGGCGATGACGATCACGTCCACGGTGGGGTCTGCTTGGAGTTGTTCAAGGGCTTTGAGGATTTGAGGAACAGTGGTTGCCCCTTGCACCGCGGTATTGATAACGGTGAACGTCACCCCTGGCCAGCGCCGTTTGGTGTTTTCCAAAACATCGCGCTCCGCATCACTGGCCTTACCCGTGATCAAGCCAATGTTGCGCGGCAAGAAAGGCAACGCCACTTTGCGGTCAGCATCGAACAATCCTTCCGCCGCAAACATCTTGCGCAGCGCCTCAATGCGGGCCAGCAACTCGCCCAATCCGACAGGTCGAATATCGCTGATCTCGAGCGAGAAGGATCCACGGTTGGGATAGAAGTTGGGTTTGCCATTAATAACAACGCGGTCACCAACCGCAATGTCGGGCATCAACGTCTTGATCAAATTTGATGGGCAGGTGATCGATAGTGCGTAGTCTTCGCTGATGTCACGCAACGTCATGAATGACTTTTGGTACCCCGTGCGAATCGTGACTTGCGTGATTTGGCCCTCGACCCAGACGTGACCCAACTTTTCGATCCAATTCTTGATCTCGTGACTGACCTGGCTAACAGCCATCGGGGTCTCGACGGAATTGGATGCGGGCACCCGCCGATCGTACGCGGTGAGGGTGACGCAGTAGGGCGGATTGGACCCTTGGCACCTACGATGGGGGCATGAGTTCTTCGCGTCAGGTCCTGCTCGCTGCCCCTCGTGGATATTGCGCCGGAGTGGACCGTGCAGTGCAAACAGTTGAGGAAGCCCTCGAACTTAATGGGGCTCCGGTCTATGTCCGCAAAGAGATCGTTCACAACCAGCATGTGGTGCACACGCTCGAGGAGCGCGGAGCGATTTTTGTCGACGAAACTGACGAAGTTCCCGAAGGCGCCTTGGTCATTTTTTCGGCCCACGGCGTCGCACCGATTGTTCACGAAGAAGCTGCAGCTCGAAACTTGCGCACCATTGATGCAACCTGCCCGTTGGTGACCAAAGTTCACAACGAAGCCCGACGCTTTGCCGAAGACGGTTTTGACATCTTGCTCATCGGTCACGATGGTCATGAAGAAGTCATCGGCACCACCGGTGAGGCACCCGATCGGATCACCTTGGTTGCCGGTCCAGGCGAGGCCAGCGAAATCGTGGTGGCTAACCCCGAAAAGATTGCTTGGCTATCCCAAACCACTCTGTCGGTGGACGAGACGATGGAAACGGTTGAGAAGCTGCGCGAGCGCTTCCCACTGCTGGTCGATCCGCCGAGCGATGACATTTGTTATGCGACACAAAACCGACAGTCCTCGGTCAAGCTCATCGCTGAGCAAAGCGATGTCGTGATCGTGGTGGGTTCAGGCAATTCCTCCAACTCCGTGCGCCTGGTGGAAGTCGCGCTTGACGCCGGTGCCGGCGCGGCTTACCGCGTGGATCACGCCGACGAGATCCAAGAGGGATGGGTCGAGGGTGCGACCACCATTGGCGTGACCAGTGGCGCCTCGGTCCCCGAGATCTTGGTCGATGGGGTGTTGGAGTGGTTGGCCGCTCGCGACTTCAAGGACGTCAAAGAAGTCAGCGCAGCCGAAGAGAAGTTGGTCTTTGCCTTGCCACAAGAACTTCGCCGCGACCTCAAGGCCGCAGGCAAAAAAACCTAAGTCTTAGCGACCCGTTCGCCCGCGCACCACGATGACGATGAAACACACAATCGTGGTGAAGAACAACCACGGTGCTCCCACTGCGAGGAACGTACCCAAGGTGGCAAAAGAGTTCAGGATGACTCCACCGGATTTACCGTTGATGGGGCCACTGGCGAGCAAAATCGCTGCCGAATAAATCAGCGGCGGAGCAACAACGGCTGCCAACAGATTGCGGCGTTGAATTTTGACAGCCGCATAAATCGAAACGATGGCAAAAACTAGGTTGGGCAGTCCGCCACTGCCGCTGGAGATCCAGGTGCTGAGCAACATCAAGAACGCGGTGGGTCCTAGGCAGATGATGATCATGCCCGGGATGGTCAATCCTGGCGAACGCGTCGCTTTGCTGGGCTTGCGCTTGCTGGTGGTTGATCCCTGAGGCCGGGGAGACAACTCAGGCGGCAACTCTGGCGGCAAACTCG
>CALQPL010000057.1 GCA_943332445.1 Bifidobacterium breve | reverse complement strand
TCAAGGGTGTGCGTTCCGGGGCAAGCGATGAACCACTGTCCCCTGAAGAACTGAGAGTAATCGCTCTAGCTCAAGGCAAAGAGGAATGACGCGGATTGCCTACCTAGGTCCGGCTGGCACGTTTACTGAGCGTGCCGCCAGCCAGGTTCAGGATGCAGACACAGACCCAGAGCTAATTCCCTTTCATACGGTCCTGGCTGAATTGGATGCCCTTCGTGCCGGCGAAGTGGACGTTGCTGTTGTTGCCTTTGAAAACTCGGTAGAAGGCTCGGTCGCTATTTCTCTTGATGGCTTGGCCTTCGGGGAACCACTGGTGATCACCGATGAGGTGGTGCTGCCCGTTTCCTTCGCACTCCTTGTTCGCCCTGGCACAACGCTGGCTGACATCAAGACCGTGGCAGCTCACTCGCATGCCGAGCCGCAGTGCCGAAACTGGCTGAAGGCCACGATTCCGGATGCAACGTTTGAACCCTCGGCGAGTAATGCAGATGCTGCGCGTGAAGTGCAGTCCGGACGGTGGGATGCAGCCCTAGCGGGCGCGTTTGCTGCTCCTCGCTACGGCTTGGACGTCTTGGCTGACGAGATTCATGATGTGGAGGGAGCCGAAACTCGCTTTGTTGTGGTGCGGCGCCCGCAAGCTCCGCCAGTGCCGACCGGAAGCGACAAGACGACGTTGGTGTTGTTCCCGCACGATGATCACCCCGGTGGACTGCTGGAAATTTTGGCCGAATTCGCTAACCAGGGCATCAACCTCGAGCGACTTGAGTCTCGACCAACGGGTGATGGTTTGGGGCAGTACTGCTTCAGCATTGATGCCGAGGGTCACATCAACGACGAGGCGATGGGCGCTGCGTTGATGGGGCTGCGTGCCCTGTGTGCTGACATTCGCTATCTGGGTTCGTACCCGAAGGCGCACTCGACGGCTTCGAGTGAACGCCGAGCACCTCGGACGGGCTCCGGCGTTGATTCGGCCATCTGGCTAGAGCAATTGCGTCAGGGTCACACTCCATAGTTCGCCTCGCGCGCCTGCGTTCACAAGGGCGCAACCAACGCTTGTAGGGTCTAACACGTGATTGATGTCCAGCTCCTGCGCAATTCCCCTGACACCCTGCGTGCTTCCCAGCGTGACCGAGGCGAAGACGTAGCCCTGGTGGACGAGGTCCTTCACCTGGATGAAGAACGTCGAACCGCTGGCACTGCCTTTGACGAACTTCGGGCAGCGCAAAAGAACATCGGTAAGGACGTCGCAAAAGCCCAAGGCGAGGAAAAGACTGCGCTCCTTGAACAAGCTAAAACTCTTGCTGATGAAGTGAAGGCAGCTCAAGATCGTCGCGATGTCATTGCTGCGGATTTCGACACCAAAGTGCTAGCCATTTCCAATGTCGTAGACGATGCAGCACCACGCGGCGGTGAAGAAGACTTCGTCGTTTTAGAAGAAGTCGGTACGCCCCGTACTTTTGATTTCGAACCTCGCGACCACCTCGAACTAGGCGAGATGCTCGGCGCCATTGATGTCGAGCGCGCTGCCAAGGTGTCGGGCTCACGGTTCTATTACCTGACCGGTGTTGGTGCTCAACTCGAGTTTGCTTTAGTCAACATGGCAATGGATCTGGCGATGGATGCTGGATTCACCCTGATGGTGCCACCCGTTTTGGTGAAGCCCACGGCCATGGAAGGCACGGGTTTTCTGGGTCAAGCAGCAGAAAACGTCTACCGCGTGGAAAGCGACGACCTATACCTCGTGGGCACGGCAGAAGTTCCCTTGGCGGCGTATCACAGCGACGAAATCCTGGATGCCAAGCAACTTCCGCTGCGCTATGCCGCGTTCTCGTCGTGTTTTCGTCGCGAAGCTGGAACGTATGGCAAAGACACCCGAGGCATTATTCGTGTTCACCAGTTCGACAAGGTTGAAATGTTTGCCTTCGTTGATCCCGCTGATGCACTTGCCGAACATCAGCGCCTCCTGGCGTGGGAAAAAGACTTTTTGAATCTGCTGGAAGTTCCCTACCGCGTTATTGATGTGGCTACCGGTGACCTCGGCGCATCAGCAACTCGCAAGTTTGACTGCGAAGCGTGGATCCCGACACAGGGCAAGTATCGCGAAGTGACATCGGCGTCGAACTGCACGCAGTTTCAAGCTCGTCGCTTGGGCGTGCGCATGCGCGGTGCAGATCAAACCCAACCAGTGTCAACATTGAACGGAACGTTGTGTGCCATTCCGCGCACGATCGTTTCCATTTTGGAAAACCATCAAAATGCTGATGGTTCTGTCACTTTGCCGGCTGCCCTTCGGCCGTACATGCGCAATCGCTCCACCTTGGACCCGATTGCGTGAGTGATTTCACGCTGGTTGCCACTGACCTTGATGGCACCTTGATTGATCCGCAGGGGCGGATTAGTGACTTCACGCGTGAAACCCTTCGCGCTGTTGAAGAAAGTGGCCGTCTCCTCGTTTTCGTGACTGGTCGTCCACCGCGCTGGATGGGACCCATTGTTGAGGAAACCGGGCACCGAGGAATTGCGATCTGTGCCAATGGCGCAGTGGTGATGGATCTGCACACTGAGCACATTGACGTGGCACATGTGATGGATGAGCGCGAAGCACTCGAAATCACCCGCCGGATTCGCGAACTCTTACCGACGGTGGGATTTGCCGTGGAGCGCGTGGGCGTCAATCGTCGCGCTGATGTGGAGTTCGGTCGCGAGCCGCATTACATTCCACGGTGGCCCACGCCGGACAATCCACCGCTAGCCCCTATTGATGAGTTAGTCGTTGGTGGTGGGTTGATCAAAATTTTGGCGCGCGTTCCGCAAGAGTTTGAGCCGCCGAGCGATCCGAACGCGCTAGGCCCGGACCCCACACGCGGCTTTGACGCGGCACCGTTGGTTGATGAATTCCTGGCGTCGGCGCAGGAGATTCTTGAAGGCTTGGCGACAGTGACGCATTCCAATCCCAATGACACCTTGTTGGAAATCAGCGCACCAGGGATCACCAAGGCAACAGCGCTGGCAGATTTTGCGGCCGAGCGCGGGATTTCAGCCGGCCAAGTCATCGCGTTTGGCGATCAGCCCAATGACTTGCCGATGTTGGCGTGGGCAGGTCGAGCCATCGCAGTAGAAAACGCCCATCCGGCTGTCTTAGGCGCGGTGGCTGAACGGGCGGGCTCGGTGCACGCTGATGGGGTGGCTCATGCCCTACGCGCCATCTTGAGTTTGTAAAGAATTTGCCCACCCGCCCCTGACATTGGGGGGAGTTAGTGGCACCATTGTCGTTCCGTTGCGCATGTGGCGGGTGTTTTACGACCAGCGTGGACTTCCCCCCGCTGGGACCGATCAAGCATCGTGCGAACGAGGTGCCGTATGGACATGAGTTGGCTGTCGCCATTAGCTGAAGCAAATCCAGCTGGCGAAAAGGGTTGGGGCTCATTTGCCACTGTTGATATTCCCGCTGGAACAACAGTTGCCGCGTTTGGTGGTTTCGTCACCTCGGGTGAAGTGTTGGCCACTTTTGATGATGTACGCCAAAGCCGCTCGATTCAAATCGACGACGACTTGTTCTTGGTGAGTTCGGAATCACCCGAGCCTGGCGACATGCTCAATCACTCGTGCGAACCCACGTGTGGGTTGATGGGTTCGGCCATGTTGGTCACGATGCGTGATGTTGCAGCTGGCGAAGAGTTGACCTTCGATTACGCCACGTGTGACACCGCCGACTACGACGAGTTTCGTTGCATGTGTGGCACGTCCTCTTGTCGAGGAACGATTACTGGTCGCGACTGGAAGCGTCCAGACTTGCAAGCCAAGTACGACGGATGGTTTTCGCCCTACATCGTTCGTCGCATTGCGGCTGCAACGTTAAGTGATGCGGCTTCTACCCAAGACCACGCATAACGCAACGCCTCGCGCGGTTGATTCTTTACAGGTACGGACCCGACGTTCGGTGATCAGGAGCGCGATCCATCTCGCCTGACTCCGAACCCATGGGCAGGGCGCTGCGACGCATCTGTTCAAACTGAGCCTGTGCCGCCATTTGTTGGGCAAACAACGCTGTTTGAATCCCGTGGAACAGCCCCTCAAGCCAGCCGACGAGCTGGGCTTGAGCAATACGTAGCTCAGCGTCGCTGGGGATGGAGTCTTCGGTAAACGGCAAGGTCAATCGCTCGAGCTCATCGATGAGTTCGGGGGCAAGACCTGCTTCAAGCTCGGAAATTGAGCGACGGTGAATCTCGCGCAGTTGTGCCCGCGACGCCTCATCTAATGGTGCATTGCGTACTTCGTCTAAGAGTTGCTTAATCATGCTGCCGATACGCATGACCTTCGCTGGCTGTGAAACCAAGTCGGTGAGGTCTTCGCCCTCATGGGCTGAGGGGAGTGGGATCAGTGCATCGGGTTGGCCATCGCCATCGGTGTCCACGGGAATGCCGCGTAGCGGTTCGCCACCGGGGCCGATCACTACACCGTCATCAGGGGGATTTGCTGAATCGCTCATGAACCCATCCTGTCAGACGTGGTCGGCTGGGGTCATCGTCAAGATGATCTTGCCAATGTGTTCGCTAGCTTCCATGCGGTCGTGAGCGTGGGCGATTTTGGTAATGGGTAAGCGTTGATCGATGACCGGCTTGATGGTGCCTTGTTCAATCAAGGGCCACACATGCTCAAGTACGGAATCCACGATGGCGGCTTTTTCAGCCACCGGACGCCCACGCAACGACGTGGCAAGGACGGCAGCTCGTTTGGTGAGGAGTCGATTCAGGTCTAGTTCACCCTTGGTTCCGCCCTGGAGGCCGATGACGACGAGGCGACCGTTGGCTGCCAAGGAGCGAACATTGGGCTCGAGGTACTTGGCGCCCATGACGTCCAAAATCACATCGACCCCGTTGCCGTCGGTGAGCGCCTTCACTTCCTCGGCGAAATCGCTCTCGCGGTAGTTGATCGCGTGGTCGGCGCCCAGCGCCAGGGCGGCATCGACCTTGGCTTGTGTTCCACAGGTGACGATGATGCGGGCGCCCAATTCACGAGCAATTTGAATCGCCATCGTCCCAATCCCAGAGGTTCCCCCATGGATGAGCAGGGTTTCGCCCTCGCGCAGGTGCGCCAACATCGCCAGGTTCGACCACACCGTTGCCACGACTTCCGGAAGGGCAGCCGAATCGATCAAGCTGACGTTGTGAGGAACGCGTAGTAACTGGCCCGCGGGTATAGCGACTTTTTGCGCGTAGCCACCGCCGGTGAGGAGCGCACATACTTCGTCGCCGACCTTCCAGTCGGTGACGTCGGGTCCAACTTCAGCGATGACGCCAGAGCATTCCAAGCCGAGGTACTCGCTTGCGCCAGCGGGAGGTGGGTAAAACCCCTTGCGCTGCAAGATGTCTGCGCGGTTGAGGCCGACAGCGACGACGGCAACGACGACTTCGCCCTTGCCAGCGATGGGATCGGCAACTTCAGTCCATTGCATGACCTCAGTGCCACCGGGTTGAGAACAAACGATTGCGTGCATAACGCTCAAGACTAGATGGCGCGCTTCATCGTGCTCAGGTGCAGGCTTCTAGCCGATGCGCTTTCCACTGGGCGGTGCGGAACGGCCGGCTACCGGCGCTGAAGTTGGTGGCGGCGGGGGAAGGATGGGCTCAGCCATGACCGGAGGGGGCAGATCAGGTGCCGCGCCGGTGATCGGAGGAGTCGTTGGGGGTGCCAACGTCGCGACTGACGCGGCCTGGGTGGGTTCGGGTAATGCGGCGGGGGCTGGTGCGCCAACCGGTGCAATCAGTGCAGCCGGCGACGGTGCGCGCAAAGTCGCCCCGCCACGCTTTTCAGTGATGGGCGTTCCGGCCGGGGGTGGGAAGAGTCGAGTCATGCCGGCTTCGATTGCGCGGCGTCCAGCTTCCAAACGTGCGTTGCGAATCTTGATCGCGCGCTTACTGGTTCGGGTGACTCGACCAGAGACCCACACGATGCGCGCGGTGATTAAGACGAAGAACAGTGCGACCAAGGTGAAGGCCACAACCAACGCTGTGTTGGTTCCTGGGTCTGGCGGGCTGGGTGCGGTTCCGCCGGGACGCAGTTCCTGAATGCCACCTTCGGCAAGGGGCCAGGTGGCAGTGGTTTGACTTTGGCCAGCGCGCACGGTGACGCTGAGGTTGGCTGGGGTAGTGCCCAAGGGGATTTCCGCAGAGGTGCTTTCATTCGGCAACAACTGCCCTAGTGACACATCGGGAATGGAGATCGGCGTGCCATCGATGCCGGCACCACTCACGCTGACCACGGGAGCAACTTGATTGGTCAAGGTGTTGGTTAACCGGAAGAAGACCAACTGTCCTTGAACGTCGAGTGTGGAGATCGAAATTCCGGGCGGGTTTTGGGTAGCGGCTTGTGCACTGGCTGCTCCTACACCACAAACTGCCACAAGCGAAACGACGGCGATCAGAAGAAGTCGGATGCTGCGTGACATCGCACTGATAGCGCCATCGCGGGTTGCCGAGCAACGCGCGGGCGCGAATCCGAAACTCACTGGTGCCCAACGGCCCATATGAGGGGGAAGCCACATAAGGTGAAAAAGATACCCTTGATGCCCGTGGGGATGTAACCCCAGTGGGCTGATTGGTTCGTAGCCAGATGGACAATTCTTTGTCCGTTTTGTGCGCAATATGACGATGATGAGTGGGGGCAAGCCGTGAATCGGGGACAACTAGGCGTTGCACTGAGTGTGGGAGTGCTCCTTGCCGGGTGTGGGGCACCTACTCCGGTTAGCGCTCCACAGCCGGTGATCACCACCGCGGCCGAGCAACTCCCCACGACTCCTCCGGCCATCCCCACCCCAGAAGTCGTTGCGC
>CALQPL010000056.1 GCA_943332445.1 Bifidobacterium breve | reverse complement strand
GCCCTACCTGCCAAAAGTGACTAGACCGGGTTGCGAATAGCGGCGAGCAACTGGTCAGTGTCAGCTTGTCCAACGAGTTTGGCCAGGTGCTGCCACACCGGATCGGTTTCGTCATTGAACATCGTGGCGCGATGCTTGATGTCACGCTCGCGCTGCGCAGCAGGATCAGCGACAAGCGGTGGGTTGTTAACCAACTCGTGCCAACGGTTCGCGTAGGTGGTGAACAACTCTCGTGTGGCCACTTCATCGGTTGGTCGAACAATGGCGCCAATGAGCCAGGGCGATGCAAGCGAACGCAGCCGATGGGGGACCGCGATCGGCTTCATACCTTCGATCGCATAGGCGCTCTTGTGAGTCTGCGTGAGTGGGGGGTATACCGCGTCAATGAATTCGGGGGCAGTGATCAAGTCCACGCGGGGCATCAGGTCCACATGAAAGTGCCACGTCATTTCCGTTCCGCCATCGGGAGTCGGGTCATGCATGGTGGCTAAGTCGCTGAGCAGGTGTGGACTGGTCGATTCACTGGGTGCAAATGCGTGGACCATCGCGGCGTCTAAACCCAAGGCAGGAATAAGCAGACGGGTGTCGACCACACGGACCCGAGCGCCCGACCTCGTTGAGCCTTCAGTGATCGTCAGGGAGCCCGCCGTTTCACCGGATTCAGGTGAAGTGAAAGAAATCGCAGACACTTCCGGCTGGGTGAGAAATCCCGTAAGTGTTGTTGCCCACTTATCGCACGAGGCTTGAACGATGCTCATAGTTTTCCCACCCTATGCCACTTATGATTCATGCCTATGACACGTGTTGGTGCAGAGGGCGAAGTTGATGCCGCCGCACCTGTCGCACACAAGCGTCGATTCCGGCCAGATATTCAGGCGATGCGCGCCTTGGCCGTCACCTTGGTGGTCATTTTTCACCTGTGGCCCTCGGCCTTGCCTGGTGGTTATGTCGGCGTAGATGTGTTCTTTGTTTTGTCTGGGTTCTTGATGTCGAGCCACTTGCTCCATGTGGAAAACCGCAGTGGCAAGGAAGTCCTAGATTTTTGGTCCCGACGCATTCGTCGCATCATCCCGGTAGCCCTGTTCGTTCTGGTCTTTACGTTGATCGCTGGACGATTGCTGCTACCGCCGACTCGATGGTCCCCAGATGCGCTCGGGGTTATTGCCTCCGCAACGTTTTGGGAAAACTGGAACTTAGCTATTTCATCGGTGCAGTATTTGGCGGCCGATGATGCGCCAACGTTGACTCAGCACTTTTGGTCGCTCTCGGTAGAAGAGCAGTTCTATTTGGTGTGGCCCTTGATGTTTGCCGCCGCTGCACTCATTGCTGCTCGGTTGCGCAAATCTCGGTTGGCATGGATTACCGCTGGAATTACGGCCGTCGTTGTCATTTCGCTACTCATCTCCATTCGTTGGACTGCGGTCGAGCCTGGTTCGGCCTACTTCTCCACGTTTACGCGCGTGTGGGAGTTGGCTCTCGGTGGCCTGTGCGCGGTGTTATTGCCCTTTGTTAGCCGACTTACGCCGGTAGTGCGCAAAGCCATGATGTGGGCGGGACTGGTCTTCATCATCGGTTCGGCCGCGGCCTACTCCACCTCGACCGCATTTCCTGGAACAGCAGCTCTTGTTCCCACGCTGGGCAGCGCTTTGCTGATCGCGGGCGGCAGCGTCGGTGAATGGGACAACTCATTCTTGGTTAAGCCACAGTGGATTCAATGGACCGGCAATGCCTCGTATTCGATTTACCTGTGGCACTGGCCACTGTTCGTTCTTGCGTCCTTTGTTCTGCTTGACCATCCCGCCTTGATCGGTCCAGCTGCATTGGTGCTGACGATCGCGTTGTCTGCCTTGAGTTTGCCCTTGATTGAAAAGCGTTTTAGAGATGCGTTTAGCAAGAAGACCCCGAAACAGCACTTCAGTGCGCTCGCTATTGGAATAGCCATTGTTGTCGGATTGGCGTCACTTCAGTTACTTGAGGTCTCACGCAACCAACGAGCAAATGAACAGGCTGCATCGTCTTTGCAGTCAGATCGACCGGAATGCTTTGGCGCGGCTGCCTTGGTATCCGGTCCTGATATTTGTCCCGTAACCAACACCACGGTGTTGATTCCCACGCCAACCAAAGCCAAGTTGGATAAGTCAGATGCCTATCGCGACGGCTGTTGGTCCAATGAGCCCTTCAAGAAGCGCCCGGTCTGCACGTATGGCAACGGTCCGATCCAAGTGGCCTTGGTGGGAAATTCACATGCCGGGCAATGGTTACCGACTTTGCAAGATGTGACCAAGAAGCGCGGCTGGACCATCACGACCTACTTAGTCAGTCGCTGCAACCTCACCACCTTGCCGTTGCAATTTGATACCGAAGCGAAGACACAGGCTTGCCTTGATTACGGCCAATGGGTTCTTGATCAAACCCAGGGTAAGAAGTTCGACTTGGTGATTACTTCGGAACGCCAGTCGTTGCCGTTGCAGGGGGCAACCTGGGAGGAAACCAAGACGCGCGCGGTGGGCGGGTATCAGGAATACCTCAAGAAGTGGACATCGTCAGGTACCAAGGTCATCGTGCTCAAGGACACTCCAGATCCTGGCCGAACGATCAAGAATGTTCCTGACTGTGTTGCTGCGTACAAGGATTACCAACAACGCTGCTCGGGCACTCCAACCACGTGGAAGTGGATGGATCCACTCACGGATGCGGCCAGTGCTGCGGGCTCAGGTGTCGATGTGATCAAGATGAACCAGTACCTGTGCACGCAGACCACCTGCCCGCCCGTGATCGGCTCGGTCGTGGTGTATTTCGATGCGTCGCACATGACGGCGACCTTTGCCCGCACTCTGACGGGCTACCTGGACAAGAAAATCGCCGCCCTGACCTAACGGGGGCCGTTTTCATTGCGAGCGGGTGACCGGGGCCGTCGCCGCGCTGTTGCACGGCTCCTCCCGATCCGTTCGTGGTTATCGCCTCTGACAGTTGGTGACCGGGGCCGTCGCCGCGCTGTTGCACGGCTCCTCCCGATCCCGGACCCCTTGATTCCCTCAATGAAAAAGGCCCCCAGAACCATGGGGGCCGTTTTCATTCAGAGCGGGTGACCGGGATCGAACCGGCATGGCCAGCTTGGAAGGCTGGGGCTCTACCATTGAGCTACACCCGCGTGCGGACCTTCATCCGACGTTGGAATAGGTTACCGGTGCATCGTTTGAGTTGTCGCGGGGCGTGGCGTAGTTGGTAGCGCGCCTGCTTTGGGAGCAGGAGATCGGGAGTTCGAGTCTCCCCGCCCCGACCAACCATCAGGTCAAGGAGTCAGGTTTCATCATGAACACAGCAGTAGAGACATTGTCAGCAACGCGCGTCAAGCTCAGCATTGAAGTCGCCGCTGACGAGATGAAGCCCAGCATTGATGCTGCCTACAAGCGCATCGCTGCCGCCATCAACGTGCCTGGTTTCCGCAAGGGCAAAGTTCCCCAAGCGATCATCGACCAGCGCGTGGGACGCGAAGCCGTCATCGACGAGGCCATGAACGATGTGATCTCTAATGCGTACGCCGACGCTGTCCGCGACAACGAACTTCGTGTCTTGGGTCAGCCTGAAGTCGACATCGCCGAGTTTGTCGATGGCCAGCCACTGAGCTTCACTGCTGAAGTCGAAGTGCGCCCCGAAATCACCTTGCCTGAGTACAAGGGCATTGCGGTCTCTGTCGATGACGTAGAAGCAAGCGAAGCCGACATCGAAGCTCAGGTAGAGCGTTTGCGCGAGCGCTTTGGCTCGCTCAAGCCCGTTGAGCGTGCAGTGGAAGACGGCGACTTCATTGTCATTGACTTGAGTTCTGCTTACGAAGGCGAAGCGATCGAAGAAGCCACCGCTGCTGGACTGTCCTACCAAGTCGGATCTGGCGATCTGCTCGATGGTCTCGACGACGCCATCATCGGTCTTGAAGCCGGCGCTAGCGGAACCCTCACTACGCGACTGCGCGCTGGTGAATGGGTCGACAAGGACGTCGAAGTCACGGTTGAAGTCAAGAGCGTGCGCGAGCGCATCCTGCCTGAACTCAATGATGAGTTTGCCCAGATGGCGAGCGAGTTCGACACCTTTGCTGAACTGCATGCGCAGATTTCAGAGCAGACCGTCGAGATCAAGAAGATTGAACAAGCTCTGCAGGCGCGTAACAAGATCGGTGATGCGCTCTTAGAGCTCGTGGAGATTCCCATCCCCGAAGGAATCGTTAAGGCCGAAGTCGACGAGCACCTGCAAGGCGAAGGTCGCATGGAAGACGACGTGCACCGCGCCGAAGTTGACGTGGATGTGCGCAAGGCGATTGCCCAGCAGTTCCTCCTCGACGAAATCGCTAAGGCCGAAGACATTCAGGCCTCAGAGACCGAACTGACCGAGTACCTGATTCGTCAGGCCTCGCGCTATGGCATGGCACCCGACCAGTTCGTTCAAGAGGTCGTCCGTGCGGGCCAGGTGGCCTCATTCGTGGGCGAAGTCGTCCGCGGTAAGGCCATGGCTTTCGTCCTTGAGAACGCCGCGATTACGGATGCTTCCGGACGTACCGTTGATTTGAAGGCGCTGGACGCTTCTGACGATGACCACGACGGTCACGACCACGAAGGTCACAACCACTAGGTCTGCGCCGTAAGCGAACACCCCCCCTGAAGATGTGAAGCAGGGGGGTTTTCGCGTTAGGGTCAATGCACTGGCAATGAGCAAAGGAGTGCACAAGGTGACATCGCTAGAGATCCCCGGGCTTGTTGAGGCACGTGGCTCACAACCTTCCGGCATGGGTTTTGATGACGGCGTGTATCAACGACTCTTGCGCGAGCGCATCATCTTCTTGGGTTCGGTTGTCGAAGACGCCAACTCCAACGCGATCGCAGCACAGATGCTCTTGCTTGCTGCCGAAGATCCAGAAAAGGACATCTACCTGTACATCAACTCACCAGGTGGATCGGTGTCGGCCGGTTTGGCAATTTACGACACCATGCAGTTCATCCAAAATGACGTAGCCACCGTTGCTATGGGCTTGGCCGCATCTATGGGTCAGTTCTTGTTGTGTGCAGGTGCCCCAGGCAAGCGTTATGCCTTGCCACACGCGCGCATCATGATGCACCAGCCATCGGGTGGAATTGGTGGAACCGCTTCAGACATCAAGATTCAGGCCGAGCAAATGCTGTACACCAAAAAGAAGCTTGCCGAACTCATCGCTGGTCACACGGGTCAAACCCTTCAGCAAATCGAAGAAGACTCCGATCGTGACCGCTGGTTCGCTGCCGAAGAGGCCATGGAATACGGATTCGTCGATCACGTGGTGCGTAGCGCCAAGGATGTTGCAGGCCAAGGTGGCACCAGCCCAGCCGGAGGGAAGTCCAAGTGAGCGAGCTCTTTACCCCTAGCAGTCGCTATGTCCTGCCGCGCTTTATTGAGCGCACGAGCCAGGGCTATCGCGAAATGGATCCCTACACCAAGCTCTTTGAAGAGCGCATCATCTTCTTGGGTGTGCAAATCGATGACGCATCCGCAAACGACGTGATGGCACAGTTGCTCACGCTGGAATCAATGGATGCGGACCGCGACATTTCGATTTACATCAACTCACCCGGTGGATCCTTCACTGCACTGACGGCGATCTACGACACCATGCGATTCGTCAAGCCCGACATCCAAACCATCTGCATGGGTCAAGCCGCTTCGGCCGCTGCCGTGTTGCTGGCTGCCGGAACGCCAGGCAAGCGCTTTGCCCTCAAGCACTCACGCATCTTGATTCACCAGCCCTACAGCGAGGGTGGCGGTCAGGGTTCGGACATTGAGATTCAAGCCAATGAAATTTTGCGGATGCGCACTCTGCTCGAGCAGATGTTGGCTGAACACAGTGGTCGAACCGAAGACCAAGTTCGTCAAGACATCGAGCGCGACAAGATCCTCACGGCGGCCGAAGCCAAGGAATACGGCATCATCGACGAGGTAATTTTCAAGCGCTAAGCCCTGCCGGAAGGGGGCTGCACCCCTTCTTCACGCGGCACGCCCAGATCAAAGGGCTGATCTGACCCGATTTCGGGGTAGTTTCGTCTTTCACGAAACAGCTTCCCCAGGAAAGGTCGACCCACGTGGCGCGCATTGGAGAGACAGCCGATCTGCTCAAGTGTTCTTTCTGCGGAAAGAGCCAAAAGCAAGTCAAGAAATTGATCGCTGGCCCAGGCGTTTACATCTGCGATGAGTGCATTGACCTGTGCAACGAAATCATTGACGAAGAGCTCAGTGAAATTGTTGAGGGCGAATCCACCGAACTGCCCAAGCCTCGTGAAATCTTTGAATTCCTTGACCAGTACGTCGTAGGCCAAGACGCTGCCAAGAAGTCACTCTCTGTTGCTGTCTACAACCACTACAAGCGCATTCGCTCGCCTGAGTCGGATCGACGCGGCGAAGACGGCATCGAATTGATGAAGTCCAACATCTTGCTCCTGGGCCCCACCGGTTCGGGCAAGACCTTGATGGCACAAACCTTGGCTCGCATGCTGCAGGTGCCGTTTGCCATTGCTGATGCCACAGCCTTGACCGAAGCAGGTTATGTCGGTGAAGACGTGGAAAACATTTTGCTCAAGCTGATCCAGGCGGCCGACTACGACGTGAAGAAAGCCGAAACCGGCATTATTTACATCGACGAAGTCGACAAGATCGCGCGCAAGAGCGAGAACCCATCCATTACTCGCGATGTATCCGGTGAGGGCGTTCAGCAAGCCCTCCTGAAGATCATCGAAGGAACGACTGCCTCGGTGCCACCCCAAGGCGGTCGCAAGCACCCCCACCAGGAATTCATTCAGATCGACACCACCAACGTGTTGTTCATCGTCGCCGGCGCATTTGCCGGCCTTGACACGTTGATTGAGCAGCG
>CALQPL010000055.1 GCA_943332445.1 Bifidobacterium breve | reverse complement strand
GTCGCGGTCGTTGTGGCGGCCAGGAAGCGTCGAACCCGCGTAGAGCAAAACCGATGCGACGTCGATCCGCGCGGCCGCCATCAGCATTCCCGGCAGCGACTTGTCACAACCAGCAAGGACGACCATGCCGTCGATGCGCTCGGCTTCCATGACTGTCTCGACCGAGTCGGCAATGACTTCGCGCGAGACCAAGGAGAAGTGCATTCCCTGGTGCCCCATGGAGATGCCATCGGAGACCGAGATGGTGCCGAACTCCAACGGGAAGCCACCACCGTCGAACACACCTTGCTTGGCGGCTTTGGCTAGACGGTCAAGACTGAGGTTGCAGGGAGTGATCTCGTTCCAGCTACTGGCAACGCCAACTTGTGGCTTGCGGAAGTCCTCATCGCCCATTCCCACGGCGCGCAACATGCCGCGAGCAGCAGCGCGCTCAAGTCCATCAGTTACTTCACGGCTACGGGGCTTGATGTCCGGGGTTTCAGTCATGCCCAAATACTACTTGGCAGAGGTCTTGCGACGCCCCCGCATCACGTTGGTCAAATAACCCAAACCAAAACCCAAGGCGAGGGAAATGACCAGCAAAAGCCACAGGGCAATCTCGGTGTCGATGATCCCGAACAAGAACTTGAAGGGCACCTGTTCATTGTTTTGCACGATGAACAAGACGGTGATCACAGCAAGAACGATCAGGCCGATTCGAGCAGGCGTGACCTTAACGGTCTCGCGCTTGTAGGCATCCGGTCCGCGCGTGATGTCATCACGATTAGGCGTGGGGTCAAACTTGTTCACAAGGTTCCTCTCACGGAGCAGTCATGATGTTGTGTAGGGGTTCATCGGCGACGTAACGCAACAACTGTGCGTGCACTAAACGATAAGCCCGCGGCAGAAAAGCAGTGGTATTTCCGCCTACGTGTGGACTGATCAAAACACCGGGCGTGCGCCACAGCTCATGGTCAGCGGGCAATGGTTCCGGATCGGTCACATCCAACGCGGCCTTGATCCGACCCGTCTTTACCGCCGCCAGTAAGTCCTCGGTATTGACGACCGGGCCACGAGCCACATTGACCAATAGGGCGCCAGGTTTCATGGATTCAATGAAGTCGCTATTAACCAATCCCCTCGTTTGCTCAGTCAATGGAGCGGTCAAGATCACGACATCAGCTTGAGGAAGCAACTGCGCTAGGGACTCAAACCCCGACACTCCCGCTCGCGCGGTACGCGCAACTTTCACGATGGTGACTTCAAACGGAATGAGGCGCTGCTCCAGCGCTTCGCCGACGCTGCCAAAACCCACGATGAGCACTGTCTTATCGGCCAAAGCGTCGTAACGCCCATACAACCAATCGCCTGTTTCTTGTGCTCGAACAAACTCGGGGAACTTGCGCAGCGAAGCGATCGTTAATCCCACGGCGAGCTCAGCCGTGCTCGCATCATGCACGCCCTTGGCATTGCACAAGGTCACACCCGACGGCAAGTGCGCCCACACGTTGTCCACGCCAGCGGTCAGGGTTTGCACCGCTTTCAAAGACGACATGTGTTCCATCACCTGGAGAGTGTGATCTGCACCCATATAGGGCGGGACAAAGAACTCCACTTCATCACTGCGCGGAACCTCTCCGGTTCCGTCATAGGTCACCCAATCCACGCCAGCAGGAATGACTGAGGCCACCACCTCCGGCTCACTCCACGGAATACACACCAAAGTCATATCCGCACAATAACGAGGATCACGATCACCAGGAGCATGCCTCTAGGGTGTGTGGCATGAAGATGCGATCACTAGCCGGCCGTGAGGTTTCCCCGCTCGGACTGGGGTGCATGGGCATGTCCTGGCTCTATACGCCCAGTGGTCGTGACGATCACGCCTCCATGGAGGTGATTAATGCCGCGATCGACAACGGAATCAATCTTTTTGATACCGCCGATGTGTATGGCCCCTACACCAATGAGGAACTCATCGGTCGCGCCATTGTTGGACGTCGCGATGAAGTAGTGATCACCTCTAAGTGCGGTGCGGTCGAAATCGAACCCGGCAAGGTGGTACGCAATGGGACTCCGGAACACGTACGTAAGTCCTGTGACGATGCGTTGAGCCGTCTTGGTCTTGATGTCATTGATGCCTACCTCCTGCACCGTCTGGACCCTGATGTTCCGCTCCTGGAAACGTGGGGAGCATTTGCCGAACTTCAACAAGCCGGCAAAGTCCGCAGCATTGGCCTGTCCGAAGTTAGCGTCGAGCAACTCAACGAATGCAACGCACAGCAGCACGTTGACATCGTCCAAAGTGAACTGTCGCTATGGACTCAGGACCACTTAGACACGGTCGTCCCGTGGTGTGAAACCCATGACAGCGTCTTCATGGCTTATTCCCCCCTCGGACGGGGTTTCCTGACCGGTGCTTACCAGAACACCACCTTTGAAGATGGGGACTTTCGTTCGACCAATCCGCGATTTACCACCCAAGCAGCCGAACAAAACCAAAAGATCGTGGATGCGGTGCACGGCATCGCCCAACGCAAGGATGCGACAGCTGGCCAGATTGCCTTAGCTTGGGTTTTGACCACTGGTCCCCATGTATTGGCCATTCCAGGAACGCGACGCTTGAGTCACCTGATGGAAAACATCGGCGCCTTGGATGTGGAATTGGATGCAACCGATCTCGCTGAACTCCAGGCCTTACCCGCCCCTGTGGGCGAGCGTTACTGACCTAGTTCTTGGAGAACGAGTTCGCGCACGCGGGCCGCATCGGCTTGACCCTTCGTGGCCTTCATCACTGACCCCACTAAGGCACCAGCAGCGGCGACTTTGCCATCGCGAATCTTTTGGGCGGCATCGGGATCAGCCTCAATCGCAGCCTTGATGGCTTCAAGCAAAGCACTGTCATCAGAAACAATCTGCAAGCCGCGGGAGTCAGCTACCGCCGCCGGCTCGCCTTCGCCCGCAAGCACACCGTCAATGACCTGGCGAGCCAACTTGTCATTGAGTCGACCTGATTGAACAAGTCCTTCTAGATCCGCGACCTGCTGTGCGGTGATCGCCAGTGATTCCAGCTCCACGCCTTCGTCATTGGCTCGACGCGCCAGCTCACCCAGCCACCACTTGCGAGAAGCAGCCGGATCCGCGCCTTCGGCGATCGTGGCCAGAACAAGGTCAAGAGCGCCGGCGTTGATGACGGACTGCATTTCCTTTTCGCTGATCCCCCACTCCTCGCGCAATCGCTTACTGCGTTCAGCAGGAGGTTCAGGAAGCTGGGAACGCAGCTGCTCAATCCACTCTGCAGAGGGGGCAACCGGGACCAAGTCAGGCTCAGGGAAGTAGCGGTAGTCCTCCGCGTCGGACTTCACCCGACCACTCGTGGTGACTCCGGTGTCTTCATGCCAGTGCCGCGTTTCTTGAATGATCGCGGTGCCGTCGGTGAGAAGTGCGGCTTGGCGTTGCATTTCGTAGCGGATGGCGCGCTCGACCGATCGCAAGGAGTTGACGTTTTTGGTTTCGGTGCGGGTGCCCAGCGGCGCGTCAGGTGAGGTTCGCAACGACAAGTTGACGTCGCAACGCAATGAGCCTTGTTCCATCTTGACGTCAGAAACTCCTAGGCCGCGTAGAAGGTCGCGCAAGGCACCCACGTAGGCCTTGGCGACTTCCGGTGCGTACTTTCCGGCACCTTCCAAGGGCTTGGTCACGATTTCAATCAAGGGAATGCCCGCGCGGTTGTAGTCCACCAGCGAGAAATCGGCGCCGTGGATTCGACCTGTGGAACCTCCCACGTGCAAGGACTTGCCCGTGTCTTCTTCCATGTGGGCTCGTTCGATTTCCACCCGGAAGGTTCGCGTTCCCTCGTCGGTTTCGACATCTACATCGAGGTAGCCCTCGAAACAAATCGGTTCGTCGTATTGCGAGGTTTGGAAGTTCTTGGGCATGTCTGGATAGAAGTAGTTCTTGCGCGCGAACCGACACCACGAAGCAATAGAACAGTTCAGCGCCAATCCGATCCGAATCGCGGACTCAACAGCCGTGCCGTTGACCACAGGTAAGGAACCGGGCAAGCCAAGACAGGTGGGACACACTTGTGTGTTGGGCTCGGCACCAAACTCGGTGGCACAACCACAAAACATCTTGGATGCGGTACCTAGTTCAACGTGGACCTCTAATCCCAAGACGGGATCGAAGTTGGCAATGACCTCGTCGAAATCAATCAAGGGTGCACTCATAGGGCCACCGCCTGATCTAAGAGCAAACCGCCCCATTGCTGAGCCAAGGCCTTTTCCACCGCTCCGGCCACGCGATACACCTGGTCGTCGGCCATCACGGGCGCCATGACTTGTAAGCCCACCGGAAGGTTCTCATCGCCCAAACCAATCGGGACGCTGATCGCCGGACCGCCGTACAAGCTCGACGGCAACGTGCACAGGTCGGCTTTATACATAGCGACTGGATCATTGACCCGCTCACCGATCCGGAACGGCTCGGTCGGAGTCGTGGGCGAAATCAAGACGTCCACACTGGCCCAAGCGGCTTCAAAGTCGCGAGTAATCAAGGTGCGCACCTTTTGAGCTTGGCCGTAATAAGCGTCGTAATACCCAGAGGACAACGCGTACGTTCCCAAGATGATGCGTCGCTTTACTTCAGGACCAAAACCTGCTGCGCGGGTGTGCCGCATGACATCCTCGGCGCTGAGTTCACCATTGTCGTCGGTACGCAAGCCAAACCGCATGGCGTCAAAGCGTGCCAAGTTGCTCGAGCACTCACTGGGAGCAATTAAGTAGTAGGCACCCAAGGCGTAGGTGAACGATGGGCAGGAGATTTCGACGATTTCAGCGCCTTGTGCGCGAAGTAGTTCCACGGCTTCATCAAAACGAGCCTGCACTCCTGGTTGATAGCCCTCACCCGACAACTCGCGAACCACACCGATGCGCATTTTCGACACATCTGCCGACTTCGCAGCACCGACCACATCCGGAACAGCTTCCTTGATCGATGTGGAGTCGCGCGGATCGTGTCCTGCAATCACGGAGTGCAACAACGCGGTGTCAACCACTGTGCGAGCAAAGGGGCCGGCTTGATCCAGTGACGAGGAGAAGGCCACCAGGCCATAACGCGAGACTGCACCGTAAGTCGGCTTGGCGCCAACGATTCCCGTGACAGCCGCTGGCTGACGAATCGACCCTCCGGTGTCCGTGCCGATCGCCAGAGGAGCCTCATAGGCAGAAACTGCGGCAGCAGAGCCACCCGATGAACCACCGGGAATGCGTTCCAAGTCCCACGGGTTATGCGTAGGCCCGTACGCAGAGTTTTCGGTGGATGAACCCATGGCGAACTCATCCATGTTGGTCTTGCCCAAAATCACGACGCCCGCATCGCGCAAGCGTTCAACCACCGTGGCGTCGTAGGGCGGGCGCCACCCTTCCAAGATTTTCGAACCAGCGGTGGTGGGAACGCCGGTTTGAGTTAACACATCCTTCAACGCCAACGGCACGCCGGCCAAGGCGCTCAAAGCCTGACCCGAGGCCACTGCGTGATCAACTGCACGAGCTTGTTCGAGGGCGCCATCAGTATCTACATGCAAGAACGCATTGACGCGACCATCGACTTCCGCGATGCGCTCAAGGTGCGCCTGGGTGACTTCGACCGCACTGACTGTCTTATTGGCGATCTGGGTTGCCAGTTCAACCGCGCTGGCATGAATGAGATCAGACACGGCTACTCCTCATCCAAAATGCGTGGCACTCGGAAGCGACCATCTTCTGCTGCAGGTGCGTGGTCCAACACCGAGTCTCGGTTCAGCGATGGGGTCACGACATCGTCACGGAAGACGTTGACCACAGGCACCGCATGGGTGGTGGGAGGAATATCGTCGGCGGCAACTTCAGAAATACTGGCTACGGCCGTCAAGATCACATCAAGTTGACCGGCGTAATCGTTGAGTTCCTGCTCCGTGAGTTCGATGCGAGCCAAGGAGGCCAAGTGCGCAACATCATCGCGCGAAATGGCTGACATGGAACACTCCTGAAACGACGAGGGACGATGTCTTTATCTTAGGGGCGCGTTACCCGTGCGCTTCACCGCGATCTATCCCTACGACTTCAATGCGGGTCCCAGTGCGTTTAGCCAGATACATCGCCGAGTCTGCTGCTTGGATGAGCGGGTCAATCTGGGTGCCATCGTCTGGGTAGAGGGCAATGCCGATGCTGACATCGATGGTGACCGTGACGTCATCCATGGTGAACGGCCGGCTAATGGACTCTCGAATTCTCTGAGCAATGCGCACAGCTGAAATGTGGTCCTCGACCCCAGGCAACACGACAGCGAATTCGTCTCCGCCCAATCGAGCCGCCAGGTCCCCCGGTCGCACTTGAGCCTTGATGCGGCCAGCCACCATCGTCAGGAGGCGGTCACCCACCGCATGACCGTACGTGTCGTTGACTTCCTTGAATAAGTTCAGGTCCATCAAGAGCACGCCAACCCGAGCGCCCGTACGACTGGCAATATCAATCGCCTCAGTTAACTCATCACGCATCATGGTGCGGTTGGGAAGCTCCGTGAGCATGTCGTGTCGTGACGCGTAGTCACGCTCCTGCGAAATCGAGGCCGCCTTGTTCACGGCCCATAACGGCACGAGGAAGAGGAAAAGCATGGGCCACACCGTCACTGCGACCAACGCAATGATCGGGGCTAGGGAAAGAACTGCGAACAAAGTCAGGATGTAATACGACAGATCCTCGCGAAGGGCTTCCTTGAACGTCATCGACGTGTCCGCGCTTACACCCACGATTAAAAGGTGATTAACAAGGAAGAAGACCGCCCACGTTGTAGGCATCCACAACACATCATCAGCGTTAAAGGTCACTGTCGGATCTTGTAGAGACGGTGTATGCCGAGAAATCACCATGACGAT
>CALQPL010000054.1 GCA_943332445.1 Bifidobacterium breve | reverse complement strand
TTTGGCTTGGATACTGAATCCGGCGAAGCAGTTGTTTATGGCGGTACCGGTCGATGAAGCCCACCTTGGCAGTGGTTTGGGCCACCGGTGCTGTTGGCACGGTGATGCTGGGCATCTTGACCGAACGTGACGATGTGTGGGGCGAGATCAAACTGGTGGCATCTGCTCGATCGGCCGGCAAAGTGTTGTCGGTGCGCGGCCAAGATGTCGTCGTTCAAGAACTCACCCCGGAAGTCTTTGACGGTGTAGACGTAGCCATGTTTGACGTGCCCGACGAGATTTCGGCTGAATGGGCGCCTATTGCAGCCGCCCGCGGTGCGGTTGTCGTAGACAACTCAGGCGCCTTCCGGATGGACGCTGATATTCCGTTGGTTGTCCCTGAAGTCAACGCTGCTGCTGCGGCTGATCGACCACGCGGCATCATCGCGAACCCCAACTGCACGACACTGTCGATGATTGTTGCTTTAGGAGCACTTCACCGTCGATGGACTGTTACGGAACTCGTTGTTGCCTCCTATCAAGCCGCATCTGGCGCAGGCCAGCCCGGTATTGATTTGTTGCGCGAACAAATCGCTGCTGTTGGTGGCTCGGACTCGTTGGGCGATTCGGCCGGTGACGTGCGCGCTGCTTTGGAAAGTGCCGGAATTGATACCACCGATATTTTCCCCGCACCGCTTGCGCTCAACGTGGTGCCATGGGCTGGTTCGCTGAAGGACAACGACTACACCTCCGAGGAACTCAAGGTGCGCAACGAGTCGCGCAAGATTTTGGGCATCCCCGACTTGAAAGTGTCGGCGACCTGTGTGCGCGTTCCCGTTCTGACCACGCACTCGTTGTCGGTTCATGCACGATTTGCGAATCCGGTGAATGCTGAGGAAGCCAAGCAGATCCTGCGCGATGCACAGGGCGTGGAATTGCTCGACGATCCGGCCGCGAAGGTGTTCCCCACACCTGCTGATGTGGTCGGGACTGACCCCACGTGGGTGGGCCGCGTGCGCCAGGCGCCGGACTTTGACAACGTGCTCGACTTCTTCGTCTGTGGCGACAACCTCCGCAAGGGCGCAGCCCTCAACACCGCGCAAATCGCCGAAGTCGTGGCAGCAGAGCTCAGTCGGTAGCTCATCCGAATTCCCGAGCAGGTTCAACCAACCGTCGGGATCGCGGGAGCGGGTTAGCGACCCGAGGATGGCCAAACCTGCTCGCTATGTGGCGGGAACCGTCGGACGCTTGCGCGTCCTCCTCCCGAATCCCGGGACCCATAAGAAAAAAACCGCCCCGATGGGCGGTCCTTTTTCTTGTCGGGGTGGCGGGATTCGAACCCACGGCCTCTTCGTCCCGAACGAAGCGCGCTACCAAGCTGCGCCACACCCCGTGTGTGGTCGCCGTACTTTAGCGAAGACGCGCAGGCCTGGACTCAGCGGGCAGTAAGCGTTAAGAGGATGGCTTCGGGCCGGCAGGCCAGTCGAATGGGCGCATAGGGCGATGTGCCGATGCCCGGTGACACGTTGAGCCAGGTTTCGGCAACTGGCTCTTCCACGTTCGCGAACTCAGAAGCTTCCCAGCCGTCTTCTGGCAATACGTCATCTCGATAACGAGACAGCCCCTTGGCGTACTTGCGATCGAGATCGCAATTGGTCACCAATGTTCCATAGCCGGGCAAGCACACCTGGCCACCGTGGGTGTGACCAGCCAGGATGACGTCTGCGCCGTCGTTTGTCATGGCGTTGAGAACGCGACGGTAGGGAGCATGCACGACTCCCAACGAAAGGTCTGCGGTGCTGGGATCGGTGTCAAGGTCGTCGTAGCGGTCGCGGTGAATGTGGGGGTCATCAACTCCGCGTGCATCAATGAGTAATGAACCAACTTTGATCGTCTCGCGGTGGTTGTTGAGGTTAAGCCAGCCGGCTTGCGTGAAACCTGCTTCGAGATCGCGCCATGGCAACTCTTCAGCATGCTTGATCGGTGTGGGCCCCATGCGCAAATACGTCAAAGGATTCTTAAACACCGGTGCGTAGTAATCGTTGGAGCCGAAGACGAAAACTCCGGGGACCGCAAGCAGGGGCTGCAACGCATCCACCAACACAGGAATTGCCCCGGGGTGAGAGATGTTGTCACCGGTATTAACGACCAGGTCTGGTTCTAAGTCAGCGAGCGAACGCAACCAAGCGGTGCGCTTGGTGTCGTTGGGCATCAAGTGGATGTCGGAGAGGTGCAGGACCTTGACTGGCTGGCTCCCACTGGGCAGGACCGGCAACGTCACGTGGCGGGTGCGATAGGCCTGGGCCTCCCACAGGCTGTAGCCCAGCAATCCCAGTCCGCCGGCCACAAGGGCGGCTCCTGAGGTGATCAAAGGGCGTGTGCTCACCCGCCCATGGTGACAGATGGCCACGGTTAGGTGCCACACTGACGTCATGGCAGCGATGAAGGACCAACTCCAGGCAGACCTCACCGAAGCGATGAAGTCGGGCGACAAGATCACCTCGGCGACGATTCGCATGGCACTAACGGCCATCACCAACGAGGAAGTTTCGGGCAAGCAGGCCCGTGAACTGTCTGACGATGATGTCATCACCGTGCTTTCGCGTGAGGCGAAGAAGCGACGTGAATCGGCAGAGGCCTACACGCAGGCGCAGCGCCCAGAACTTGCTCAACAAGAAACCGACGAGCTCGCTGTCCTTGATCGCTACTTGCCGCAACAACTCACTGAGGCGGAGGTCGATGCGATCATCGCGGCCGCCGTTGACCAGGCCAAAGCAGATGGTGCCGAAGGTGGCAAAGCCATGGGAGCGGTCATGAAGATCGTTACTCCGCAAGCATCAGGACGCTTTGACGGTTCCGCAATCGCTGGCAAGGTACGCGCAGCCTTAGGGATGTAATACCCGTTACGGAGTTTGACCCGGCGTAGGAAGCGGTGTGAGCGTGGGCGTCGGTGTGGGGATCACAAAAGTTGGTAGCGGTGGTGGCGGCGGTGTGGTGCCATCGCTGAGGTAAATCTTCACGACCCTTCCCGATGTGACGTACGCGCCACGACCGGGATAGCTGTAGGCCACGGTGTTTTCCGGTTGCGTTGACTGCACGCGATATTGACCCACTTCACCCTTGAGGCCGGCAGTGGTCAAAACAGCGAACGCGGCCGCAGGGTCGAGTCCGCGTAGGTCGGGGACGGTGGTTTGTAGGCCAGCGATTTGCGTCGGGTCTGGCTTGGTGAAGTCAATAACGGGCTGCCCCTTCAAGCCAGCCACCATGACATCGCGCCAGATAGGTCCTGCCAGTCGTCCGCCGTATCCCTTCGTGATGAATGTGCCGTTAATGGTGATGTCGCGGATGGGGTAGCGCTGGCCACCGCGCGGATCACCAATCCATACCGCGGTTGCCAATTGCGGAGTGTGTCCGCAGAACCAGACCGCGGCGTTTTCATTCGTTGTTCCGGTCTTTCCTGCGACGGGGCGTCCAATCTTGAGGGACTTGCCGGTTCCAATCGTCATGACCGATGTGAGGAGTTGGTTCACCGCATCGGCAACAGCGGGGCGGATAACTTCTTTACAGTCAGCCGACGGGGCTCCCAGCGAGATCCCATCACGATCAACGACTTCGCTCATGGGTACCGAACGACAATGCGTCCCACGTGCGGCGAACGTTGCGTAGGCCTCTGCCATCGCCAAGGGAGAGACCGCCTGACTACCAAGAACAAAAGAGGGCACGCGCTTGAGAGGTGTTCCCGTTGCCTGGGTCACCCCCATGGCTTCGGCAATTTCCTTGGGACGGCATAAGCCGGTCTTCTTTTCCAAGGCGACAAAGAAGGTATTAACCGAGTTAGCGGTGGCAGTCTTCATGGAGTACGTCCCACTACCGGTTGAGTTTTGCACCCTGTAGGGAGCAAACGGTGCACCCGTCGTGCAATCAACAAAGCCGGTGAAGGTTCGGCTTGATGGCGAGTTCAACGTCGTGGTGATCGGTAAGCCTTGATCAAGGGCAGCCGCAAGAACGAAGACTTTGAAGGTGGACCCAGCTTGGGCGCCCAGAGAGCCACCGTATTTTGTGTTGACGTTGAAGTTGACGGTGGTTTTACCTCGGCCCGATGTTCCCCATATGCGGTTTTGAGCCATGACCAGCACGCCACCAGTTCCGGGCTGCACAGACGAGACGGCAACAGCTTTGCGGCTTTTGTCCTTGCGCGGGATGGCGGTGTCAACAGCCTTTTGTGCGGCCGCTTGGAGTGCCGGGTCCAGTGTCGTCTTAATCGTGAGTCCACCACGGCGCAAGAACGCCTCGCGGTCTTCGGCGGTTTCACCAAAGAATGAATCTTTCTTAATAAAGCTCAACACATAGTCGCAAAAATACGCGGCGTAGGAGGTGGTGCACCCATTGCGCTTCTCGGTGATGCGCAGCGACTTAGACAACGAGATCTTCGAAGCTTTCGTTGCGGAATCGGCGGTGATGTAACCCAGGTCCACCATGCGTTGCAACACCACGTTGCGTCGAGCTTGCGCCTTGACGGGGAACCGGCGTGGATTCAGGCCCACAGGTTGCTGAACGACACCGGCCAACGTGGCGGCTTGTGCCAAGTTCAACTCGCTGGCGTTGATACCGAAGTAACGCTGGGCAGCGGCCTGAATCCCGTAGGCACCGTCACCGAAATAGACCGTGTTGAGGTAGCGCTCGAGGATTTCGTCCTTGGAATACTTTTGTTCGACGGCAATGGCAAGGCGCAGTTCGCGGATCTTGCGGGAAATGGTGCGCGCGCTTGCCCCTTCACGCTCTTGTGCTGTTCTCGCGTTGACAATCAGAGTGTTCTTGACGTATTGCTGCGTCAGCGTTGATCCACCTTGCCGAATCGAGCCAGCCTGACTGTTGCTTTTCAGCGCTCGCAACGTGCCACGCAGGTCAATGCCACCATGTTCGTAGTACCGCGAGTCTTCAATGGCCACGATTGCCTGGCGAATCGGTGTGGCCATGCTTGATAACGGAACTGAGGTGCGATTTTCCGTGAACACTTCGGCGATCCGCGAGCCATCTTTGGCGAGCAAGATGGTGGGTTGTGGCAACGGAGCAGCATCAAGGACGTTCGGGAGTGCCGTAAAGGATTGCGATCCATCGCGTGCGGCCAGCGCGATGCCGCCGGCGACGGGGAGCAACATTCCCGCGAAAATCACCCCGCAGGCCACAGCCACCAACATCAATCGACCGAGCACCGCTCGAGGCCGATCGTGGGGCGTATGTGACGCATGTGACTTCACGTAAGCAGAGTACGCCAGATGGGGCGGATAACGAACGTGTAACCGTTGGGGTTGGAGGGGTTCCGCTGGAGCACGTTCGTTGCCTAGGTTCAGGGCAAGCCGAGAACCATTCTGTTTGACAGGGCGGCTCCACTATTTGTGCCATGGGGAGGTTGCATGACCTGGGTCGATGACTGGATCGCAAAAGCGGCTTGTCAGACGAGCGCTCCGGACGAACTCTTCGTTCAAGGCGCAGCCCAAAATCGGGCCAAGAGTGTATGTATGAACTGCACGGTGCGGACCGAATGCCTGGCCGATGCCCTCGACAATCGCGTGGAGTTTGGTGTGTGGGGCGGCATGACCGAGCGCGAGCGTCGCTCGTTGCTTCGCCGACGTGCCAATGTGACGTCCTGGCGGGAAGTGCTCGAAAGTGCACGCAATGAATACGAAGCCACGATGCAGGCTCCTCGTGAAATCTCGCTGGTAGACGATCACATCCGCGTTAGCTGATTGACCCACTCCTGCTGAGAACGCAGGGGACCAACCTCACATATCGGGACGTTGCCTGAGCGCGACGTTGACCGCAGGGATAGTGTCGGGGTATGGAAAAAATTGCTTGGGAATACGCCACTGTGCCTCTCCTTGTTCATGTGACAAAGCAGATCCTCGATACGTGGGGCGAAGACGGCTGGGAGCTGGTGTCCGTGTTGCCGGGCAGTTCCGCCGAGAACCTTGTTGCTTACTTCAAACGTCCTAAGGGCTAATCAATGACTACACCTGAATCCCGTATCGCTGAATTGGGCCTGACTCTCCCGCCGGTACCGGCCCCCGTTGCGTCCTATGTCCCTGTGGTGCAGACCGGCAATCTCGTCTTCACCTCCGGTCAGTTGCCGCTTGTTGATGGCGCACTGTCCATCACCGGCAAAGTAGGCGCTGAGGTGAGCGTCGAAGAAGCCAATGCTCTTGCCCGCATTTGCGTGCTGAATGCGATCGCCGCTGTTAAGGCAGAGATCGGCGAGTTGTCTCGCGTCCGTCGCATCGTCAAGGTCGTGGGATTCGTAGCAAGCGCCCCTGATTTCAGTTCACAGCCGCTAGTGGTTAACGGCGCGAGTGAAGTTCTCAGCGCTGTGTTTGGCGATAAGGGTGTTCACGCGCGCAGTTCGCTCGGCGTAGCAGTTCTGCCCTTGGATGCTCCCGTCGAAATAGAGCTCATCGTCGAGGTGGAGTGACGACACATTCACGAGATGCCGCCACGGTTGTCCTTGCTCGCGATAGCGCAACCGGTGGCATTGAAGTGTGGATGCTCAAACGCATTGGGACTTTGAAGTTTGCTCCCCATGCCCATGTCTTCCCTGGTGGCGCAGTTGACGCCAGCGACAGTGAATTGTTTCCTCTTGATGGCGACTCTCTGATAAACGTGGCATCGGTTATGGATGTTGAGCCGCTGAAAGCCAACCAACTCATGGCCGCAGCGGTACGGGAAACCTTTGAAGAATCCGGGATCGTCCTTGCCTCCAATCGTCACCCCACGGCGTGGAGCGAGCAGGATCGACAAGACCTCCTCTTGGGGCGAACCTCAATTGCCCAACTACTCAATCGTGAACAAGCCCATGTTCATTCGCAAGATTTGATTCCGTGGGCTTGGTGGTTGACCCCTGATTACATTCCGTTTCGTTTTGATACGTGGTTCTTTTTGGCCCCGGTCCGGGCA
>CALQPL010000053.1 GCA_943332445.1 Bifidobacterium breve | reverse complement strand
GGCCTCAAGCCTGTCCAGCGCCGCATTTTGTACGGCATGTCAGCCATGGGCCTGAACCCTGACCGCGGCCACGTCAAGAGTTCTCGAGTGGTCGGCGATGTCATGGGCAAGCTCCACCCCCACGGTGACGGCGCTATCTACGATGCATTGGTTCGCATGGCGCAATCGTTTTCGCTGCGCGTTCGCCTCGTTGATGGACACGGCAACTTCGGCAACTTAGATGACGGCCCCGCGGCCATGCGTTACACCGAATGTCGTCTGGCCCCAGCAGCCATGCTCATGACCGGATCGCTGGACGAAGATGTTGTTGATTTCGCGCCCAACTATGACGACCGCGAAACCGAACCGGTGGTTTTGCCAGCGGCCTTTCCCAATCTGCTCGTCAACGGCGCCACTGGCATCGCCGTGGGCATGGCCACCAACATGCCCCCGCACAACCTCGGTGAAGTCATTGCCGCAGCCCGCCACCTGATTGATCACCCGAAGGCGACGCTGCTGGACCTGATGAAGTTTGTTCCCGGCCCAGACTTTCCCACCGGAGGATCGATTGCCGGTCTCGCCGGCATTCGCGATGCCTACGCCACCGGCAAGGGCACCTTCCGCACTCGCGCCACCGTTTCGATTGAACGTGTCAGCGCCCGCAAGACCGGTTTAGTCATCACCGAACTCCCCTACACCGTCGGTCCGGAAAAGGTCATCGATCGCATTGCCGACCTCGTGCGCTCCAAGAAGCTCAACGGCATCACCGATGTCACCGACCTCACCGATGGCGAGAACGGTCTGCGCCTGGTGATTGAAATCAAGAATGGCTTTAACCCCGAGGCCGTGCTTGAGCAGCTCTACAAGCTCACCCCCATGGAAGATTCCTTCGCCATCAACAACGTGGCCCTGGTCGAGGGCCGCCCCCGCACCCTGGGCTTGCGCGAGATGCTCGATGTGTACATCCAGCACCGCTTTGAAGTGGTTCGTCGCCGCAGTGAATACCGTCGCCGCAAGGCCGCCGACCGCGCCCACATCGTTGAAGGCCTACTCATCGCCTTGGATGCTATCGACGATGTCATCCACATCATCCGCACCAGTAAAGATTCCACCGAGGCACGTGCCAAGTTGGCCGAGGCCTTTGAACTATCTGAAATTCAAACCCAGCACATCATGGATATGCCGCTGCGTCGCTTGACTTCACTTGAAGTAGGCAAGCTGCGCGATGAACTGGCCGAACTTGAATCACTCATCACAGCCTTAACCGAGATCTTGAGCAACGAATCCGTTCTGAAGAAGTTGGTGTCCTCCGAACTGGCTGAAGTCGCCAAGGAGCACCAAACCGACCGTCGCACCGTGTTGCTTGAGGCCTCAGCCCAACCGGTCACCTCTGCAGTTCCCTTAGAGATAGACGACGAACCCTGCCGAGTCCTGCTCTCGTCCACCGGATTGTTGGCGCGCTCGGCCACCTTGGTCACCGAAGCCAGTGAAGACGAACCCCGCTCTCGCCACGATGTGATCATGGCGACCGCGCCCGCGATGACACGTGGAGCAGTCGGGGTGGTGACCTCACTTGGTCGCGTCATCCGAGTCAACGTCGTGGACCTACCCAACCTTCCAGCAACCTCGGGCTCACCCAGCGCGGCCGGCGGAGTCTCGGCCTCAGAAGTCATGGCCCTCGAAGCCAAGGAGCGCATCATCGGATTGGTGCGTTGCCCGCAAACCGATGAGGAAGTTCAGCAGGCTCCCTCGCTCGCCGTGGGAACTAAGCAAGGCGTGATCAAGCGCGTGGCAGCGGAGTTGAGCACCAAGGATTCCTGGAGCGTCATCGCACTTAAAGATGGCGACGAAGTAGTAGGCGCAGTTGAAGTGTCCAATGAAGACAGCGAATTTATTTTCGTCACCAAGGATGCCCAGTTGCTGCGCTCGCCGATTTCCGCGGTTCGACCCCAAGGCCGAGGGGCCGGCGGGATGGCCGGTATCAAGGTCGCGCCTAAATCCGAAGTGATTTTCTTTGGCGTTGTCGATCCCACGTGGAGTGCTGAAGTCGTCACCGTCGCCGGAAGTTCACACGCTCTTCCTGGTACGGCCAGCACCAGTGTGAAGGTCACCGACTTGGAGCAATTCCCCGTCAAGGGTCGCGGAACCGCAGGAATGCGCTGTCAGCGATTCCTCAAGGGCGAGGACGAACTCACTCTGGCCTGGGCCGGTACCGCTCCGGCGCGAGCCGCTGGACCACGTGGCGCTGCTGTTGAACTGCCTCAGGAACAAAGCAAGCGTGATGCTTCTGGAATGCCCGCCCTCCATGCGATCTCAGCGGTTTCTGGTCCAGCATGAGTTCGCTGGTTGGCACTCATGGGCAACTAGGTGTCAACTCGTGTGCGGCTCTGAGCCAAGCCAGTCATGAACCTCTGGCTGGCACTGCCCCGCACGTGGCCGTGTGGATCTGCATTGAGCAAGAAGGAGCTTGGGGAGCCCACCCGCTCACCGAACCTGGCCTTGGCTCTGGTGCTGGCGATGCGCTTGCTGCGCTAACCGACAACGACTTCGTGATGGCATTGGCCATCCGACGTGTGGGTCGCCATCCCCGCGCAACCGGTACTCGAACCGTGATGATCGCTCGAAGCGACCTGACCGATGCATGGTTGTGTACGCGCGATGTTGATAGCGACGACCAACTTGCCACGGTGCTAGGAGATGTTGACCTTGATGCCGTCATGACCGGTCGTGTGCCATCAGGGTGGGAACGAGCCACCGAGTCCGTGACGTTGATTTGCACCAATGGAAAGCGTGACGTGTGTTGCGCTATCGAAGGCCGCCGCATCATTGATGAGGTCAGCGACCTTGCTGAACATCACTACTGGGAATGCTCACACCTCGGTGGCCATCGCTACGCCCCCAGCGTGCTCTTGCTGCCAGCGGGGCTGGTCCTGGGTCAGATCTCAGCCACTGAACTGATGCAAACGCACACTGGCAACCCCCCACTGGCCCGTGTGCGCGGACGCAGTTGCCTGCCCGCTGCGGCCCAAGCTGCCGAAATCGCCGCTGACCCCCAGGTTCCCTTTGGAACAGCAACCGCAGTGACCGTGGAAACAATCGATGAACACCGCGCAACCGTTCAGGTGCACGGCCTTTCGGGGAGCACCAGCATCAGCCTGGTTCACCAAGCCCATTCGGTTCCCAGCCCTATATCGTGCGAGGCAGTGTCCCAATCGCGGAGTCACTGGTTGTCGCTCTAGGTCCAACAGGGCAGGATGTAGCCGTGAGCACAAACGCCGATTCCACCGTTCCTGAAGCCTTCGCCGATGTTTTCGATGCGAACGATGATTACGTCTCGTCGTTCGCGCTGGGTGGACTGGAAGCAAAAGCGGCCAAAGGTTTAGCCATCATCACCTGCATGGACTCGCGCATTGCACCGCTGGAAGTTCTCGGACTTCAACCAGGCGATGCCAAGATCTTGCGTAACGCCGGAGCGCGAGTCACCGGCGACGTATTGCGCACCCTGGTCCTGGCTGTTTATCTGCTCGGCGTCAAGCGCGTACTCGTCATGCCGCACACCCAATGCCGAATGGCGCAATCAACCGAGGCTGAATTACACGAACTCATTGACCAACGTCATGGCATTGACACGAGCAGCATCAAATTTAAGCCCATCAAGGATCCAATAGCCACGTTGCGTAAAGACATAGCGGCGATTGCCTCGCACCCGTTGCTGCCTCAAGACCTTGACGTAGCGGGAGCCATCTACGACGTGGCCAGCGGAAAGCTCACCCACCTGCAGGCTTAAGCGTCGATGCGAGCCTGAGCCAATCCTTCGGCTTCAACGATGAATTCCTTGCGTGGCCCGACATCGCTGCCCATCAGGAGTTCAAAGACCTTGTCGGCGGCCTCGGCATCGTTCATCGTCACGCGGCGCAGGCTTCGATTGCGCGGATCCATGGTGGTTTCGCGCAACTGACTGGCGTCCATCTCGCCCAGACCCTTGTAGCGCTGGATGGGCTCTTTGTAGCGCTTGCCCTTCTTGGCTAGATCAGCAATCACCTTGCGCATTTCCTGATCCGAGTAGGTGTAGACGTACTCGTTCTTTTTGCCACCACCGGTGACGACTTCAATGCGATGCAGTGGAGGAACAGCCGCGTACACGCGCCCTTCATCAAGAAGTGGTCGCATGTAGCGGTGGAACAACGTCAAGAGCAGACAGCGAATGTGCGCACCGTCTACGTCGGCATCGGACATCAAGATGATTTTGCCGTAACGCACTTGGTCAAGGTCAAAGCTTCGACCCGAACCAGCGCCGAGCACTTGGATGATCGCCGCGCACTCAGCGTTCTTCAACATGTCACCGACCGAGGCCTTGTGAACATTCAAAATTTTGCCGCGAATGGGCAACAACGCCTGGAACTCACTCGAGCGGGCCACTTTGGCAGTTCCCAAGGCCGAGTCACCCTCAACAATGAACAATTCGCTGCGACTGATGTCGTCCGTTCGACAATCTGCCAACTTGGTGGGCAATGACGACGACTCAAGGGCCGTCTTACGACGCTGCAATTCCTTGTGTTGTCGAGCCGCGATGCGCGTACGCGAGGCCGAAGCCACCTTTTCCAAGATGATCTTGGCTCGCGCCTTGTCAGCGCGCTTGTTGCTGGTCAAGAACGCGCCAAATTCCTTCGCCACCACATTGGCGACAATTCGCGAGGCGGCTGACGTGCCGAGCACTTCCTTGGTTTGGCCTTCAAACTGTGGCTCGGCCAACCGCACGGTCACCACCGCAGTCAAACCTTCTTGAGCATCGTCCTTGGCCAGATCTTCATCACCGGTCTTGAGCATGCGCGTGGTTCGACAGGCTTCATTCAGTGTCTTGGTTAGCGCACGCTCAAAGCCCGCGACGTGGGTACCACCCTTGGGTGTAGAAATGATATTGACGAAGGATCGAATTTCGGTGTCATATCCACCGCCCCAATGCAGAGCGATGTCTACTGCGAGATCGCGCTCCACCTCGGTTGAGGTCATGTGCCCTTTGGAGTCCAAGACCGGAACTGTTTCCTTGAACTGACCCGAGCCAGAAATGCGAATCACATCAGCCAAGACCTGTGCATCATCCATGCCATCAGCGTCCGCGTCATTGCGTCCCCCCGAAGCCAGGAATGAGCAGTACTCGCTGATGCCGCCTTTGTGCTGAAAGACTTCTTCGCTTTGACCATCGCGATGGTCACTGACGATGATCTTTAGTCCAGGAACCAAGAACGATGTCTGTCGTGCGCGGTCATGAAGTTCGGTCAGCGAAATCGCGGCGTCTTTCAAGAAGATCTGTTGATCAAACCACCAACGAATGCGCGTACCGGTGACCTTCTTGGCCACCTTTCCTTCAATACGCAGGCCAGACTTTTTCGAAAACGAGGCATCCGGGGTATCACCGTCAAAAACTCCGGCAACACCACGGCGAAAACTCATGCGGTGGATCTTTGAATCGCGATCGACTTCGACATCTAGGCGCGAACTCAGCGCGTTAACCACCGAAGCACCCACGCCGTGCAGACCACCGGAGGCCCCATAGGAGCCACCACCAAACTTGCCTCCGGCGTGGAGCTTGGTCAAGACGACTTCCACACCGGTGAGCTTGGTTCGCGATTCCATATCGACGGGAATCCCGCGACCATTGTCACGGACCTCTAACGATCCGTCAGGGTGCAAAACGATCTGAATCTCGCTACAAAAACCCGCCAGGGCCTCGTCCACTGAGTTATCAATGATCTCCCAGATGCAATGCATCAGGCCGCGGGCGTCCGTGGACCCGATGTACATCCCCGGGCGCTTGCGGACAGCGTCTAACCCCTCCAGAACAGACAGGTTTTTCGCGGTATAGGAAGCGGGCATGCCCCGACGCTAGCGAAAATGCCGGCAATGTCGCTGCTGCCACTCCCCAAGCCTGCCGTGACTCCGCTCTCAGCGAACTCACCCGATCGGGCGCGCCAGAACAGGTGCGCTTGAGGCAATCAGTGGCAGGATGTGTTCATGACCGAAGGAGCCGCTATGAACCAGACGCTCAACGCTGAAGAGCTGTTGGCCACCGATCGCTGCGATCGTTGTGGTGCTCAAGCCTACGTTCGCGTGCACTTGAACTCCGGTGGCGAACTGATGTTCTGCGCTCACCACGGTCACGAATACGAATCAGCCCTGCGCCAGGTCGCTGCGGACATCCACGATGAGTCCCAGCGGTTGAATAACGACGCACCTGCAGCTGAATAGTTCACGCCTGGTGTCAAACACCAGATCCACGTAGTGCCTTGATCAAAACTTTAAGACAACGTGATCGTCATGATCGCGGAGTACACATCTGCGCGCTGGAAAGCCGGGATGGTCAACACCACTGAAGCATCAACGTTGTAGGCGCCACTGGTGTTCCCACTGGTTCCGGTTTGCGTGTCTTTGGCACACAGGGCGACCGTTGAAGCAAAGCTTTGACTTGATCCGCCGGCTGTCAAACCAGGCGCACTATTCGTTCCCACGGCAGCACACGAGGGGCTCAACGACACTGTGGACTTGTTCATCGACACCGAAGCGCCCACAAAGTTGCTCATCGTCGCTGTCAGCGACCAGCCGTAGGCCCCGTAGCGCTGGTCCACGACCTGGATGCGGTTCAAGTCGCCAGCAATCGGTGTCGGCTTGTTCGGTGAGGTCAGTGAACCGAAGTCAATTCCGGTGTTCGTGGAGTTGCTGCCCGTAATGAATGAACGCATGGACAACGTGGTGCCCGGCACCAAGGACGAGAACGGTGCCGAAGCCCAATCCACGGACGGGTCACCATCTGGTGCGGTTTCCACCACCACGACCGCACCGGGCGTGGACACGGTAAACGAGGTAGCAGCCAACGTTCCCGTCTCTGAGATGGTGGCATTCACCGGCGTATCAGCGGTGTACACCGGCGTGCCACCGGTGACGGTCTTGGCCAATTTGATTTGCACCGCTGCACCCGGGTCAAAGTTCGCGGCGGTCACCGTTACTGAACTTCCCACTGCACCGGTTGAATCAG
>CALQPL010000052.1 GCA_943332445.1 Bifidobacterium breve | reverse complement strand
ATCCAGCCGTTCGCGATGAAAAAGGATTGCGCACGGTTGAGGTGCACATTTCACCGCTCAGTCGCGGCTTCATTTTGCTTCTCGCAGTCGATGTGACTGAAGCTCGACGCTTAGACACTGTCCGCCGCGACTTTGTAGCCAATGTGAGCCACGAGTTGAAGACCCCAACGGGCGCCTTGTCACTGCTTGCCGAGGCCGTTGCCGAAGCCGCCGAGGATCCAGAGGCGATTCGTCGATTTGCGCTGCGAATGAATCACGAAGCCAATCGCTTGAGTAATTTGATTTCTGAGCTGCTTGACCTAACCAAGGTGCAGGATTCCGGTCCCTTGCGCGAGCCGGACGAAGTATCGGTTGACGGCGTCATCCACGACGCTATTGATGCCACGCGCACAGTCGCTGGCGCTCGCAATATTCAAGTCAGCATGGCGGGAACCGAAGGATTGACCGCCTATGGCGATCGGGGCCAACTCATCACGGCTTTGAGCAATTTGGTCGCCAACGCTTTGGAATACAGCCCAGAGGGAACGCGCGTAGCAATCACCACCCGAGCGGATGAGAATCAAGTCGAAATCGGTGTGACCGACCAAGGCATTGGAATTCCAGAAGCCGACCTTGACCGTATTTTTGAGCGTTTCTATCGCGTCGATCCGGCCCGCTCGCGCATGACCGGCGGTACTGGGTTGGGCCTGTCCATCGTCAAGCACGTGGTGGCCAACCACGGTGGCGAGATTTCGGTGTGGAGTATCCCGAACGAGGGTTCAACATTCACGATGAAGCTGCCGCGCACAGCCGATGCTGCTGACTTGGCGACCGCTGCGCCCCCAGTTCGTCACGCCAGTGATGCGAAATCAAGTGAGGATGATCCGACTGATCCAGACAAGCCGCGGGGCTCCATTAGGTTGGTGTCATGACCCGGGTGCTGGTAGTCGAAGACGAGGAATCGTTTAGCGAAGCCCTGTCGTACATGCTGCGTCGCGAAGGCTACGAAGTCGCAGTGGCTGAAACCGGACCCGACGGCCTAGAAGAATTTGAGCGCAATGGCGCTGATTTGGTGTTGTTGGACTTGATGTTGCCTGGATTGTCTGGAACTGAAGTGTGCCGAGCCATTCGGGCAAAGTCATCGGTGCCGATCATCATGTTGACGGCCAAGGACACTGAAGTCGACAAGGTTGTCGGGCTAGAAATTGGTGCTGACGATTACGTGACCAAGCCCTATTCCAGTCGCGAACTATTGGCACGCGTTAAAGCTGTGCTGCGTCGCGGTGGTGGTGAAGCCGAAACCGAAACTGAAGGTGTGTTGGAAATTGGCCCAGTGCGCATGGACATTGAGCGCCATGTGGTCACGGTCAATACCAAGAGCGTGCGCCTGCCCTTGAAAGAATTTGACCTGCTAGAGATTTTGATGCGAAATGCAGGTCGCGTTCTGACACGTGGGCAATTGATTGACCGGGTGTGGGGCAGCGATTACGTAGGTGACACCAAGACATTGGATGTCCACGTCAAGCGCTTGCGGGCCAAGATTGAAGAAGACCCCTCGATGCCGCAATACATCGTGACCGTTCGAGGCTTGGGCTACAAGTTCGACCTGTGAACTACTTAGCGTCCTTGAGGGTTGCTGCATATTCACCGACGGCGGAAACAACGGGGGCTTGGATCTTGACGTCGCCGGCTTTTTCAAAGGTAAAAACTAGCGTGACGATGCCGCCTGGCTGACCCTTCAGCGAGAGCGCAAGGGCGGGATTCAAGTCGCGGCCAGTCGTGGTGGCCCCGTAGTAGACAGCCCCGCGTGGCGGAATAGCGATGGCCCCCTTCGCTGCGGGAACAACCCGGCCATCAGCTTGAATCAAATTCACGCCTGTGACTTTGTCGCGCTCTTGCGCGTTGTTGATGACGGCACCAGACAAAGCCGTCTTGGATCCATCGCTGACGATCAAGATGTTGCGCAAGCTGATATCACCGTTAGTGGCGTTGGTTCCGCCTCCCGCTGACGAGACATCGTTAACAGATGACGCAGCGCAACCCGCCAGGGAAAGACAAGCAATGGCAGCAGCGATAACGGCAAGTGATGTGCGCTTCACAATGACTCCGAGCAACGTGGTGAATGAGGTGGTAAAAGACTAACGATGGCAAGAAAAGCCGTTGCGTTGAGGTTTCTAGGCACGCCAAAGGTCCCGTCTGGATTGTTCATTTGTGAAGGGGGATCAGCCGTCGAGTCGCCATATTGGCGGTGGTAAGATTGGGCTCCAGCGAAAGGGGCACGCCTCTCATGACATTCAACGTCGGCGACACAGTCGTTTATCCGCACCACGGTGCAGCACTTATTGAGGCCGTAGAAAAGCGCACCATCAAGGGTGAAGAGCGTCTCTACCTGGTTCTCAAGGTGGCTCAGGGCGACCTGACCGTGCGTGTACCTGCCGACAACGTTGACATGGTCGGCGTCCGCGATGTTGTGGGCCAAGAAGGCCTCGACCGCGTATTTGACGTCCTGCGCATGCCCTACACCGAAGAGCCCACCAACTGGTCACGTCGTTACAAGGCGAACCTCGAAAAGCTGGCTTCCGGCGATGTCATCAAGGTCGCTGAAGTGGTGCGCGACCTGTGGCGTCGTGAGCAAGACCGTGGCCTCAGCGCCGGCGAAAAGCGCATGTTGGCTAAGGCTCGTCAGATCTTGGTTTCAGAACTCGCGTTGGCTGAGAAGACCAACGAAGACAAGGCCGAAGCAATCCTCGACGAGGTTCTTGCTTCCTAGGTCTTGATGCTCGTAAGGAGCACCAGGTGGTTGCTGTTGTTATCACCGCGGCCGGAGCGGGCGATCGTCTCGGTCCCGGTGCGCCGAAAGCTCATCGACTGTTAGATGGCAAACCGCTCTTTGTGTATTCATTGCGCACTTTTGCGGGCCTTGCCGACATCGATCACATCATTGTTGTAGCTCGCGCCGATGAAGTTGCCAATGTGCAAGAAGCCATCGCTTCTGACAACAGCCTTGAGTCTTCGCACTTGATCATTGACGTGGTGGCGGGCGGTGCAACGCGACAAGAATCGGTCTCCCACGGGCTAGCCGCCTTGAACGATGATGATGACCTGGTGCTTATTCACGATGCCGCCCGAGCGTTGGTCCCAACCGATGTCGTTCGCTCGGTCATTGCCTGCTTGGTGGCCGGTGAGCAGGCCGTCATTCCCGTTGTCCCTGTAACCGACACGATGCGTGCATTCACTGATGGGAACCTGGGCCCCGTCGTTGATCGCGCTGGCTTGGTTGCTGTGCAGACTCCGCAAGGATTTACCAAAGACATCGTGGTTCGAGCCCATCAAGACTTTGACGCCGGATCAGGTGTGGCAGCCACCGATGATGCATCGCTCGTGGAACTGTTGGGTGTGTCAATTGCCCACGTTGATGGATCGCCGGATGCATTCAAAGTGACGTATGCGAATGATTTGTTGTTGGCCGAGAGTGTGATTGCTGACCGTAAAGGTGTTCAAGCATGACCCAGATGCGAACCGGAATTGGTGTTGATGTTCATCGCCTCGTCGAGGGACGGCCGATGTTTGTCGCGTGCCTGGAATGGCCGGATGAGAGCCTGGGTTTAGAGGGGCATTCCGACGCCGACGTCGCAGCCCATGCAGCGTGTGACGCTCTCTTGTCGGCCGCTGGATTAGGCGACCTTGGTTCGATTTTCGGTGTGGCCGATCAGGAGTGGGCTGGAGCGAGCGGGGCTGCGTTGCTGGGCCATGTTCATGGTCTGGTGACGGCTGCTGGCTGGGCTATTGGCAACGTCGCGGTGCAAGTCATTGGAAATGCGCCCCGAATGGCGTCTCGTCGAGTCGAAGCCCAGGAGGCGATGTCGGCGGCCCTGTCTGGTGCACCTGTTTCGGTTTCAGCAACGACAACTGATGGCTTAGGACTCACGGGCAGAGGTGAAGGTGTGGCAGCAATCGCCACGGCACTGCTCGTGGAGTCGGCCTAGCCGCCTTAGGTAGGGTTCACCAGTGAGTCTTCGGCTATATGACACGTCAACGCGCTCGGTGCGCGACTTTGAACCCATCACCCCTGGTCGTGTGGGTATTTACCTGTGTGGCGCAACAGTCCAAGCTCCGCCACACGTAGGTCACATTCGCAGTGGGTTGTGCTTTGACGTTTTGCGTCGATGGCTTGAACACAATGACAACGTGGTCACCTTCGTCCGCAACGTCACTGACGTGGACGACAAGATCATTCACAATGCGGGCCACGAAGACGTTCCGTTTTGGTTGGTTGCCCAACGCGAAGAGCGTTCGTTTAACCGCGCCTATGACGTCCTTGGGTGTCTTCCTCCCACCGTGGAGCCGCGCGCTACCGGACACATTCCGGAAATGATTGAACTCATTGCTCGTTTGATTGAGGCCGGTCACGCGTACGCGGCCGGCGGCGATGTGTACTTCAAGGTTCGCTCGTATGACAAATACGGTGCCCTGTCTGGTCAGCGCCTTGACGACATGTTGGCCTCACCCGATGAGGACACCGCCAAACTCGATCCGCACGACTTTGCTCTGTGGAAGGGCGCCAAAGAAGACGAGCCTTATTGGAACACCCCGTGGGGACCAGGCCGTCCTGGTTGGCACATCGAATGTTCAGCCATGGCCGAAAAGTATCTCGGTGGAACCTTTGACATCCATGGTGGTGGACTCGATCTGATTTTCCCGCACCACGAAAATGAAATTGCCCAGAGCAAAGCGGCCGGGGATGGTTTTGCCAACTACTGGCTGCACAACGCATGGGTGACTACTGCTGGCGAAAAGATGAGCAAGTCGTTGGGCAATTCCTTGCTCGTCAGCGAAGTCGTCCAGCGCGTGCGCCCCATTGAATTGCGCTACTACCTCGTTTCCGCGCACTACCGCTCCATGATTGAGTTTTCCGAAGAGGCCATGCAGGACGCCGGCACAGGATTTAGAAGGCTCGAAGGATTCCTTCAGCGCGCGGTTGAACGCGTGGGTGTTGTCGAGCCAGGTGAGATTCCCGATTCATTCCGCAAGGCGATGGATGACGATTTGTCGATCCCGGCGGCTTTAGCTGTGGTGCATGAATACGTAACTGAGGGCAACAAGTACCTCACCGCCGGTGACACGACCAAGGTTGAGGAAACCGTGGCCGCTGTTCGCGCCATGCTCAACATTCTTGGTGTCGACCCGATGAGTGCGACATGGGATGTGGGCTCAAGCAGCTCGTCAGAGATGAAATCAGCGATTGACGCGCTGGTTGCTGTGGCTCTTGATCAACGTAAGGCTGCGCGTGAGCGCAAAGACTATGCAGCCGCTGATTCGATTCGTGATCAACTCGCAGCCGCGGGCATTGCCATCGAGGACACACCTGAGGGACCACGCTGGTCTCTCGACGATAAGGGCAACTAATGGCTGGCAATAGCAAACGACGTGGCGCGGTTCGGGACGCAACAAAGAAGAAGGGTTCATCCGTTGGATCGGGTGGCAAGCGCAAGCGCGCCCTTGAAGGCAAAGGCCCCACCCCCAAGGCGTCTGAACGCAAAGGCCATGCCAAGTCGCGACAGAAGAAGGCCGCAGCTAAGCGAGCTACCAGTCGTGGAACCCGTGGCGCCGGCGGTGGCGCGCGCAAGACGACCAGTGAAATCATTTTCGGCCGTAATGCTGTGGTCGAAGCCCTGCGTGCTGAAGTTCCAGTAACGGCTCTCTATGTCGCCACACGAATTGATGGCGATGAACGCGTGCGTGAAGCGTTAAAGATCGCGACAACGCGCGGTTTGCCTTTGCTAGAAGCTCCGCGTGGTGAATTGGATCGACTGGCCGATGGTGGACCGCACCAAGGTCTGCTGTTGCAGATGCCTCCCTATAAGTACTCCGAACCACAAGACCTCATGAATGCTGTTGCTGAATCAGAAACTGCTGGATTGGTCGTCGCCCTTGACGGCGTCACTGACCCACGCAACTTGGGTGCGATCGTTCGATCCACAGCAGCCTTTGGTGGCACCGGGATTGTCGTGCCAGAGCGGCGATCGGCGGGCATGACAGCCGGGGCGTGGAAGGCTTCAGCAGGTGCCGCTGTTCGCGTACCGGTGGCTCGAGCGAAGAACCTCACCCGCACCCTGCAGGAATTCCAAGACTCCGGCTTTTTGATCATTGGCTTGGCTGTCGATGGCGCGATTGACTTGAGCGAATTGGATGTGGACGTTAATCAAGACGTTGTTGTCGTGGTGGGCTCTGAAGGCAAGGGACTGACCCGATTAGTCACTGAGACGTGTGACGTCCTAGTGCGCATTCCCATGGTGCGTGACGTCGAATCGCTTAATGCGAGTGTGGCTACCAGCATCGTGGTGCATGAATTGAGTCAACGCCGCAATTCCTAGACAGACCAAACGACCTGCACTGTGGTGTGTACAGGTCGCTTGGCCAGAAGGGAAGGTCTAAAGCTGAGTGGTCTAGGGCTTAATCTCGCCCGCCTATATCAAACGCGTACGCCTCGTAGACCAAATCAGCACCCCTTTGTCGATGTCGCGTCAACAAATCGACAACAACCTTTCCTTCATCTCGCAAGGCCGCCACACAGATGTCCATCGGAGTAGTTAGTGCCGTGATGAACAAGACGGCCATGGTGGCAGTTCTATCGAGGAGAACCTCGTGATCAGTAGTAAGTCGTGCGACCGTACTGGCTAATCGTGGTTCAAGCGAGATGATTTCGTGGTGAATTCCGGCAGCACTTTCCGTAGTCGAAATGTGCTCTTCAATGTCTTGGCGCAAAAGGCGCAAGGCGTGATTGCTTTCCCGAAGCCACAGGTCTTCGCGACCAAGGTGGGAAGCTGACAACATCTGAGCCAGATGATTAGCGCTGGAATGGAGTTCCCCTCGCCGACTGACTGCGGCATCCAGCACATAGGACGGTGAAAGTGGAACCTCTGGCGAAATTGCTGGATTCATCATCACGAGCCCCCTATCTAGGAGATCCTGTTCTGATCTCCCGTATTTCCACTATGGCCCGGCTCCAGATGGATTGATAGGGGAATAGGTCACGTTGTTAGTGAGCCCTTTGCCCTGCCTAGACTGTGCAGGCGGCCTCGGAATCCTTGCCTAGGCTCAGCCGACGTGGCGCAATTGGTAGCGCACCTGCCT
>CALQPL010000051.1 GCA_943332445.1 Bifidobacterium breve | reverse complement strand
TTCAGACCGCGTCCACCGCCACCAAAGGCAGCCTTAATGGCAATGGGCAAGCCGTTTTCTTTGGCAAAAGCCACGACTTCGTCAGCGTTTTCCACGGGGTCAGGCGTACCTGCCACCAGAGGGGCACCGGCTCGTTGCGCAATGTGGCGTGCCTTGACCTTGTCGCCCAAGCCATCAATGGCAGCGGGGGGAGGACCGATCCACGTTAAGCCTGCATCAATCACCGCTTGAGCAAAAGCTGCGTTCTCACTAAGAAACCCATAACCAGGGTGAACCGCATCGGCACCACTGGTCTTTGCTACCTCAAGCAACTTGTCAATCACCAGGTATGTCTCGGCCGCAGTTGCTCCATTCAGGGCGTACGCCTCGTCGGCTGCCTTGACGTGCTGGGCGTCGCGATCGGGATCTGCGTACACGGCCACACTGGTCAGGCCAGCGTCGCGACAGGCACGCGCCACTCGGATAGCGATTTCGCCACGGTTAGCAATGAGAACCTTGCGCACGGTCGAACCCTTCGATTGTGGAGCCTTGCATTGCACAGAGCCGCTTCAGTCTAGGCAACCGGCCGGTAACAAAGCGTCAGACCCTCGGGGGCAGGTCGCAGGGGGTGTGATCAGGGGGTGGCCTGGGTCCACAGATCAGTCCAGCGCACGCCGAGCTGGCGCAGCAAGGTGCGCAACAGGGGTAGCGAGAGGCCGATCACATTGGACGGGTCCCCATCAATGCGACTGACAAACGGAGCGCTGAGGCCGTCCAAGGTGAATCCACCGGCAACATGGAGCGATTCGCCGGTGGCCAGGTACGCCAAGACTTCGTCATCGTCTGGCATTCCAAAGTAGATAGTTGTTGAAGCCACCTCGTGCACCCACATTTGGCCCTGCACGTCGATGATCGTGTGGCCGGTGTGCAGGAACCCTGTGTTGCCACGCATGAACTGCCAACGTCGCGCCGCATCTTCGAGATCAAGTGGCTTTCCTAACGCCTGGCCGTTGATCTGGAGCAAGCTGTCACACCCAATGACATAGGTGCGACGTTCATCAGAAGGATCAAGTTGCGCTGCCACTGCCTGCGCTTTAGCTTGCGACAAAGCCAGGGCAATCTCGATGGGGGTGGCATCGGGTCCCAGGGCAATCGTGTGAGCTGTTTCGTTGACGCCACTGACCAGGGTGGAGTGGGGGATTCCGGCGTTACTGAGCAAACGCGAGCGCGCAGGCGAAGCTGACGCCAAGACAATGCGTTTCATGAGCGCGCGCTAGCCCGCCAAGCATGGGGCCCCGGTGTCAAAGGAGTGCGCAAAGCGTGGCTGCGGTCATTCCACTGGGACGTGGGTTCAGGTTCGACCGCTGTTGCTTGCGGCCTCAGGACCACTGCGAGGACAGCCGCAAGTTCCTCCGGAGACGGATCGCCGGAGATTACGCGAAGAACAGGCTCACTCATTACAGCGGGATGTTTCCGTGCTTGCGTGGTGGAAGTGAAGCCCGCTTGCTACGCAGCGCGCGAAGCGCAGTCGTGACGCGCGCTCGAGTTTCTGACGGCAAGATGACTTCGTCCACGTACCCACGCTCACATGCCACGTAAGGGTTGCACAACGTGTCTTCGTAGTCGGTTTGAAGTTCAACCCGCTTGGCAGCTGGGTCAGAGGCATCAGCGAGTTCCTTGCGATACAAAATGTTGACTGCGCCTTGGGCACCCATCACGGCAATTTGTGCTGTTGGCCATGCCAGGTTGATGTCGGCACCTAAGTGCTTCGAGCCCATCACGTCGTAAGCGCCACCGTAGGCCTTGCGAGTGATGACGGTGACCAACGGAACGGTGGCTTCGGCGTAGGCATAGATCAACTTCGCACCACGACGAATGATGCCGTTCCACTCTTGGTCAGCACCTGGCAAGAAACCGGGCACATCAACGAAGGTGACCACAGGAACATTGAAAGCATCACAGGTACGCACAAATCGTGCTGCCTTTTCCGAAGCATCAATGTCGAGGCAGCCTGCAAATTGCATCGGCTGGTTGGCAACGACACCCACGACGTGGCCCTCGACGCGGCCAAATCCGATCACGATGTTGGGAGCGAAAAGCGCTTGGACTTCGAGGAAGTCGCCATCGTCCACCACGTGTTCAATGACGGTACGAATGTCATAGGGCTGGTTGGCTGAGTCGGGAATCAGCGAGTCCAGTTCACGGTCGATGTCGCTGATTCCTAAGTCCGATTCCTCCGGGTAGGAGGGGGCGTCGGAAAGGTTGTTGGATGGCAGGTGAGCCAGCAAACCCTTGACGTAATCGATGGCATCTTCTTCGTCGGTTGCGCAGTAGTGGGCGTTGCCCGACTTGGTGTTATGGGTGCGAGCCCCGCCGAGTTCTTCCATCTGCACGTCTTCGCCGGTCACCGTCTTAATGACGTCGGGTCCGGTAATGAACATGTGCGAGGTTTGATCAACCATCACGGTGAAGTCGGTGATGGCGGGGGAGTACACAGCGCCACCAGCACACGGACCCAAGATCAGTGAGATCTGGGGGATGACGCCGGAAGCATGCACATTGCGCTTGAAAATTTCGGCATACAAACCGAGGGCAACGACACCTTCTTGGATGCGCGCGCCACCGGAGTCATTGATGCCAATCATCGGGCAGCCAGTCTTGAGCGCGAAGTCCATGACCTTGACGATCTTCTCGCCAAAGACTTCACCCAAGGAGCCACCAAAGACAGTGAAGTCCTGGGAAAAGACCGCTACGGGGCGACCATCGACCGTTCCGTATCCGGTCACGACACCGTCGCCGTAAGGGCGGTTCTTTTCCTGACCAAAGTTGATGGAGCGGTGGCGGGCCAACTCATCGAATTCGACGAAGGAGCCTTCGTCCAGCAAGAGAGCGATGCGCTCGCGCGCGGTCTTCTTGCCGCGGGCGTGCTGCTTCTCGATCGCCAGCTCCGAACCGGCGTGGGTGGCCTGGTAGCGACGACCCTCCAGATCAGCAATTTTTCCCGCTGTGGTGTGAATATCTACGGGGGATCCAGATTGATCCAGCCCTGCCGCCATGAGTCCTCCAAGCACGCGAATCGATACCTCCGTAGCCTAGCCACGTGGACGTAGATGCAGTGAAGCCGTGGCACGAGTTGCCCTTGCCCGCCCCTTGGCGCCGGCTAGAAGCCGTGACGAGCACGCCGTCAACGCAAGAGGCGGTAGTGGCCAGCGCTGGTAGCGACTCCGGGGTCGTGGTGGTCGCCGCCGAGCAAACATCCGGGCGGGGTCGCCTTGCTCGAACCTGGACGAGCCCACCGGGTGCTGGCCTGTGGTTTTCAGCGTTGTTACGAACCAAGCGTCCCGTCGCCGATGTCGGAGTCGTGCCTTTGTTGTCGGCAGTTGCCATTGCCCGAACGCTTAACCAAGACTGTGGGCTTACCTCTTCGGTGAAGTGGCCCAACGACGTCTTAGTCAATGACGCGAAAATTGCCGGCGTCTTAGTCCAGTTGGTGAACTCCGATTCCGTGGTTATCGGTGTCGGGATCAATACCTTCATGACGCACGAGCAGCGACCCATCGCCACTGCAACATCGTTGGCGATGGAAGGTGTCGTGGGTTTTGATCATCCGCAGTTGCTGATGTCACTCCTTGGGCACCTAGGTGAACTAGTTGGACCCATTGAAGCGGAAGGGTCGTGGCCATCGGATGTGCTGGATGAGTATCGAGCGTTGAGTTCAACTGTTGGGCGCGAGGTCGCTGTTCACTTACCGTCGGGCCAGACATTAAGCGGATTGGCTGTTGATCTGGATCCACACGGCAGGTTGGAAGTGCAGGGAGCCGATGGAGTCGTTGTCACCGTTGGCGCAGGGGACGTCGTTCATGTGCGCTAGCTCTTATCTGGGGCGGGTCGTTCGTCGTTGGCTTGACTGATCATGGAACTATGAGGCATGGCTTACCCACCGAAACTGCTAGGAGATGGTGAATCCATCGCCTTTGAAATGCGACCCCACTGGCGCTCCCTGATCATTCCCGCGCTGGTGCTGATCGCCACGGTCGCCGGTGCGGCGTTCTTGCTCTCTACTTTTGATGGGTCAAATATTTTTGCCAACACCATCAGTGCGGTGACCTGGATCGCTGCCTTGGTGCTCATTGTGGGTTGGGCCGTGCGCCCGTTCCTTAATTGGTTCACCACGGACTACGTGTTTACCAATCGGCGGATCATCGTCCGCACGGGGCTCATTCGGCGCATTGGGCGTGACATGCCTTTGTCGCGCGTTAACAATGTCACGTTCGACAAGACGCTGACTGAGCGAATCTTGAATTGCGGAACGTTGAGTGTGCAGTCGGCTGCTGAGCAAGGATCGTTGATTATCGCCAGCGTCCCGGACGTGGAGAAGATTCAGCGCGAGGTGTATCGCTTGTATGAAGAAGACGATCAGCGCCGTCGCTCGGGCGGCCCGGGCGTTCCTGGCGACGGATCCTAAGTTAGAACGCGGCAGGACGGACCAAACATGCGATTGCACAGTGTGGCTCGTCTTGCGCGCATCCTGGCAGAGCCGCAAGAACTCGTTGACCTTCTCGAAACCGCTGCTCATGAAGCGTGTAGCTCGTTGGGCGCGGCTTCGGTGTCTATCGGCTACCTCGAACGCGAACGTGGGACTGTGCGCACGGTCATCAATGTTGGCGACTTGTCGAGTTGGGAAGAGCCGCGACCTATTGACCAAGGATTCCAGGATCTCCCCTCGTTTCCGTTGCTGCTCAAAGATCCCTCACCCTTTGTCGTCAGCCTGGATCCGCCGGTAGGCGATGCCGATGCTCTTCGCTATTTGACCCTTCGGAATAAGGGGTCGGCGTTGGTAGCCCCCGTCTTGTTGGAGGGGCGAGTGTGGGGTGAGTTGTATGCCACCAGATTGAGCGGCCAAGCACCGTTCAATGAACAAGACGGTGAACTCGCGGAAGTCCTAGCGGCTGTCTTGGCATCGGGAATCGCACAAGCTGAGCGTTTTTCCCAGGTCGAGCACTTGGTCTACAGCGACCCGCTCACTGGTTTGGCCAATCGTCGTGCGGTGGATTTAGCCCTCGAGCGCGCACTTGTTGAGTATCAGGTCAGTGGTGATCCGGTCTCGGTGGTGATGGCGGACGTCAACGGTTTGAAATTTGCTAACGATAATGAAGGGCACCAGGCCGGCGACCGGTTAATCCGCGCTTGTGCTGATGCGATTTCGCAAGCCACAGGAAATGTTGCGCGCGCTCTGGCTGGTCGCATCGGTGGCGATGAGTTCGCCATCGTCTTGCCCAATGTCGCCTTGGACACCGCTGAGAAAGTGGCGAATTCGATTCTGAACGCGCTAGAGCGCTCGGCCTACCCCGGCGGTTTGGCCGTCGGAGTTGCGTCAACGTCGATGGCTGATGGGTCGGGAGAGGTTACGTCTCGTCGGCTCATGGGGTGGGCCGACGAAGCTCAATATGCAGCAAAGCGCGAAGGCTCGAGCCGCGTCCTATTAGCCGGTCGCGATACCCCGTTGTCGGAACCAGTCGAGCGACGCCGACGCCGACGCTCTGGCCCTGAATGGGCGACCAACGCTGAGCGCGCAACGAATGCGCTGGAAGCGGGCCTGCGGGTCATGGTGATGTCACAAGGTTTGAGTGCGCTGGATCGGCTGGTGGCTGTGGTGGATTCAGCTAGTGAGGCGATCGGCGCCGTCGGTTGGGTGGTGTCGACCATCAGTAGTGACACCACGCAGGCGGTCGCCGTCTCGGCAAATCGTGATGGGCTCGATGTGTCCAGCGGTCATGATGTAACCACTGATCGCAGTTGGCTTGCCGCCGCTCGGGGCGTGGGGGTTCTGGTTCGCGCCGACGACGAATCGTCAGACGTGGCGCGCGTCAGACATTGCGCCACCGTGGCGGCCGCTGCAACCGATGTGTGGCTGGTTGAACTCCTGGCTGATTCCGACGAACTATTGGTGGGCGTGCCTGCCATTCTTCGCGCCCTTCTCGGGTCAGCCCTGTCCGGATAGGGCTATGTTGGCTATATGGGACGAGTGCTGCTTGTGGAGGACGATCTAGCGATCGCCCAGCCCTTGGCACGCGCTCTCGAACGCGAGGGTCACGACGTCCAGGTCGCCGCAGAAGGAAAGTCCGCGTTGGCTCAAGTCCGCGCAGGAAACCAGGACCTCGTCGTCCTCGACTTGGGGTTACCTGACCTTGATGGCTTGGAAGTGTGCCGCACGTTGCGCTCAGAGGATCCTCGTTTACCCATTTTGATCTTGACAGCCCGTGGGTCAGAGATGGATGTTGTCGTCGGCTTCGAGATGGGCGCTGATGACTATGTGTCAAAGCCATTTCGCTCTAAGGAATTGATGGCGCGCATTCGTTCACTATTGCGCCGTGGTCAAGTGGGGGAACTCAACACGTTGCGCGTTCAAGATGTCGTCCTTGATGCCGACGCGCGCAAGGCGTGGGTAGGCACGCGTGAGTTGACCTTGAGCCGGATGGAATTTGACTTGCTCCATGCCCTGATGCGCGAACACGGAACCACCATTCCGCGCGAACGTTTGATGCGCGAGGTGTGGCACACCCACTGGTATGGGTCGAGCAAGACTCTGGACATGCACGTTTCGTGGTTGCGTCGCAAACTTGGAGACTCTGCTACCGATTCGCGCTATATCTCAACGGTGCGTGGTGTCGGCCTGCGATTTGAATCGCAAGCAGGGGAATAACGTGCGCCGCAGAATCATTTTCACCACCATCACGTCGGTTTTCATCACTGCGCTACTGATCGCCATCCCACTCTTGGGGTACTCCAACTACGGGATTAAGCAGACGGTTAAGGCTTTCGCCGCATCTGAGGCGCAACTTGACGCCCAAGTGGTTGATTACCGCATTAAGGCAGGATTGCCAGTGGACAAAGAGTCCTTGCGTCCCTACCTCGAGCGCAAGCGCCTCACGGTGGTTACTTTCCCCACGGGTGGAACGCTGACCTTTGGTTCGCAACCTCAGAAATCCTCCGAACAAGGAGCCGGGAATTCCGGTGGGGTGACGGTGATCATCACCGAACCCACTGATTCCATCGTTTCGCTTGCAGCCGTTGCCTCGAAGATTTCGGGAATCATCACCTTTGCGTTGCTGATTGGATTCTTGATTGCTGTTCGACGCTCTCGCGTGCTTACCGAGGTCCTTGTTGACCTTGCA
>CALQPL010000050.1 GCA_943332445.1 Bifidobacterium breve | reverse complement strand
TCTGCATCGAGCGGATCAACCGCAGGATCAACACTTTCGGGTTGATCCTGCGGTTGGTCAGGCGAACTCACTTGTCTTCGTCCTCATCAACGATTTCAGCGTCGACCACAGCCTCGTCATCAACGAATTCGGGCTCTTCAGCTGAACCAGAGGGAGCATTTTGCGCATACATCGCCGCGCCCAATGCCTGGCTCGCTGTCGCGGCCTTTTCTGTGGCTGCCTTGATGGCATCCATGTCGTTGCCTTCGAGGGTGGTCTTTAGTTCAGCCAAAGCTGACTCGACTTCGCCACGAGTGTCCTCAGGGAGTTTGTCTTCGTTTTCCTTGATGAACTTCTCCGTGGAGTACACCAGGGATTCACCGGTGTTACGAATTTCGACTTCCTCGCGACGCTGGCGATCTTCATCAGCGTGAGCTTCAGCATCGCGCATCATCTTGTCGATCTCGTCCTTGGACAGTGCCGAACCACCGGTGATCTGCATGGACTGTTCCTTGCCAGTCCCCAGGTCCTTGGCGGTCACATGCACGATGCCGTTGGCATCGATGTCAAAGGTGACTTCGATCTGTGGAACGCCACGGGGTGCCGGTGGCAATCCCGTGAGTTCAAAGGTGCCCAGTCGCTTGTTGGCCGAAGCCAATTCGCGCTCGCCTTGATACACCTGAATCTGCACCGATGGTTGATTGTCATCAGCAGTGGTGAAGATTTCCGAACGCTTAGTCGGGATCGTGGTGTTGCGTTCGATCAAGCGCGTCATGATGCCGCCCTTGGTCTCGATACCCAGTGACAAGGGCGTGACGTCGAGGAGCAAAACGTCCTTGACTTCACCCTTGAGCACGCCGGCCTGTAGGGCAGCTCCAACAGCAACAACCTCGTCAGGGTTGACGCCCTTGCTGGGCTCCTTGCCGCCGGTCAAGCCCTTGACCAATTCGGTCACTGCGGGCATACGCGTTGATCCACCGACCAAAACGATCTGATCAATGTCAGCGACCTTGACGCCGCCGTCTTTGATGACGCGCTCGAACGGTGCCTTGCAGCGCGCGAGCAAATCGGCAGTCAGTGATTCAAACTGCGCGCGGGTGATCTGCTCATCCAAGAACAACGGGTTCTTGTCGGCATCCACCGTGATGTAGGGCAGGTTGATCGAGGTTTGCTGTGAGCTTGACAGCTCGATCTTGGCCTTTTCAGCAGCCTCACGAATGCGCTGCATTGCCATCTTGTCCTTGGCCAAGTCAATGCCATTGGCGGCCCGGAAGGTCGTGACGAGGTGATCTACCAACGCCTGGTCCCAGTCGTCACCACCGAGTTGGTTATCGCCACTGGTGGACTTGACTTCGACCACGCCGTCGCCGATTTCGAGCAGTGACACGTCGAAGGTTCCACCACCGAGGTCGAAGACCAAAATGGTTTGTTCAGCATCAGCCTTGTCCAAGCCGTACGCCAGTGCTGCTGCAGTGGGCTCGTTAATGATGCGCAAGACATTGAGTCCAGCGATCTCGCCGGCTTCCTTTGTTGCTTGACGCTCCGAGTCATTGAAGTACGCGGGCACCGTGATGACTGCGTCGCTGACGGGTTCACCGAGGTATGCCTCGGCATCGCGCTTGAGTTTTTGCAAAACGCGCGCGCTGATTTCCTGTGGCGAGTAGGCCTTGCCATCAATGTCAGCGGTCTTCCACGTGGTGCCCATGTGGCGCTTGACCGAACGAATCGTGCGGTCCACGTTGGTGACGGCTTGGCGCTTGGCGACTTCACCCACGAGCACTTCGCCATTTTTGGCGAACGCGACGATGGACGCGGTGGTGCGCGATCCTTCGGCGTTAGCGATAACGGTGGGTTCGCCACCTTCGAGTACGGCCACCACCGAGTTGGTGGTTCCTAGGTCGATGCCTACGGCACGAGCCATGTCTTGCCTCCGAATTACTGGTTCTTATCTGGGGAAGTCCCCCCACCCCGCTTGGCCTATTCTCAAGGTTGAGTCGAGGTGGCGCAACTTCACTCATACTAACCGGCGCAGGGTCAAGACTATTCCCTGGGGTGCCGAAGCACTTCGTAACCCTTTGGCTGAGGCGTGAACCTGGCTCCAGCCCCTACCGTCTTACCTACGGTCGCAACCAGCGATCGGGTCGAGGAGAAGCCATGATCACGCGTACCCGTCGAAATGTCGCCATCGCCCTAGCTGCGGTATTGGCCACCAGTGGCTTGGCTCTTGCCAGCCCGACGGCTGCGCTGGCCGTCACGTGTCCCACCGTTGACCCCGTCACCTTCGCCGTGACTCCTGCAGCCTCGTCCGACGTGGACTGGAGCGGGTGCGACCTCACCGGAGCCAACCTTCAGGACGCAGCCCTCGATGGCGCGAATCTGGATGGCGCGAATTTGACGAATGCGAATTTGACGGATGCGACTGGACCACGTGGCACGTTTATCGGGACCAACTTCACCAATGCGAACCTGACCTCGTTCAACGGCTATCTCGCGGACTTCACTGGTGCTGACTTCACTGGTGCTGACCTGCGAGAAGTCAATTTCAATACATCAACAGTTATCAACGCCACTTTGATTGATGTGCGAATGGCTCGCGCCTACGTCGGAAAATCTGACTTCACCGGAGCAACGTTGAGCAACATCACCTCTGGCGGAATCACGGGATCGACAGCGACTCCGGCCACCGTTTTCCCTTCGGGCTGGTCAGTTGTCAATGGGATCCTGGTTGAACCTTCTGCGGACTGCCCCACGATTGCCCCCGGCACAGGAGCAGTCTCCGACCCACTCCCTGGACCAAGCGTGAACTGGAGCACGTGCGACCTGACCGGGGCTAATCTTGCCGGCCAAGACCTGGCGGGTGCGCAATTTGTGAACGCCACCATGGTTGATGCCAACCTCATCGGCTCCAACATGATCGGAGCCAACTTCACGGGAGCCAACCTCCTGCGCTTAGCCGTGAGCGCAGCTGCCGGAACCGGAGCTTCCTTCAACTATGCGACCGGTGGCCAATGGGGCGCCCTGGGTGCGACCTTGAACGAATGCGATTTTGACCACGCCAACGTCGCGTACTCACAGCTTCAGGATGCCACGATTCACGATGCCAATTTCAACTACGGAACGCTGGTCGGAAGCACACTGGACGGCACTGAATTCAACAACTCCACCTTTGCTTCCACGTTGCTCTCGACAGCCAACATTGATTCAACCGTTTTCACGGGTGCAAGTTTTACTTCGGTGCGCGCAATCGGAATGACCGGTGGGACCGACCCTGGGAAAGAACCGGTGCTGCCCACCGATTGGACGCTCGTGAGTGGATTCCTTCTGGGACCAACCGTTGATTTGACCTCGGCTGACTTGACCGGTCTTGATCTCACTGATGTCAATCTGACCAACGCCACGATGGCAGACTCAACTCTCACCGAAGCAACAGTTACGCGCCTGACCCTTACGGGTGCATCACTTGATCGCGTCACATCCGGTGGGCTGGTGGGCACCCCCACTGCGCTGCCCACTGACTGGCAATTGGTTAACGGCTATCTCATCGGCCCAGAAGCCAACTTGACCAATGCCGATCTGGGCGATCAAGACCTAGACGGTGCCAATTTGCAGTCAGCCAACCTATCCTTCGCTTACTTACAGAGTGCATCGTTGCAGGGGGCCGACCTCACCGGGGCAACCGCGACCAATGCGACTTTCCTTCTTGCTGATCTAACCAATGCACGTCTGGGTTACACCAGCCTTAGTGGCGCCACCTTCAGTCGCGCGATCATGGCCGGGGTTTTCTCCGAAGGTATTAGTGGGACTCCCTCGAGCTTGCCCACCTCGTGGCACTTGGTGAACGGCTATCTCTTAGGCCAAGGGGCCAACCTCACGGGCGCTGGTCTTGACTCGCAGAACTTGTCTAACTACAACCTCACTGATGCCAACTTCACGGGCGCTGATTTGACGGGAAGTGATTTATCCAATGCCGTCCTAGTCGCAGCTAACTTCACTGATGCAACGGTTTACGACGCGGACTTCACGCGCTCGAACCTTGATGGCGCCACCATGACGCGAACACTGGCCAACTACGCCAGCTTCGCCAACGCGATCATGACCTCCGCCAGCGTGGAAAATGCCACCCTGGATAACGCCAACCTGACCTATCTCAATGGGCGCGATGCATCCTTCAAGGGAACGAGCCTGGAGAACGTCGACCTGAAGTACTCCAGTCTGTATTCAGCGGACTTGACTAACGCGAGTTTGCGTAATGCGACGAACGACTCCACGGCGAATCTCAGCGCCATTACGTGGAACAACACCACCTGTGTCAATGGCACTAACTCTGACCAACACAATGGAGCGTCGTGCTTGAACGGCCTGGACACCACCAAGCCCACCGCGTCCATGACTGCTCCCACGGCCACGTTCCAGTCGGGATCCAGTTTCACCGTTGCGTGGTCAGGTTCTGATGGTTCCGGTTCCGGCATTCGTCATTACGACGTGTGGTACCAAAGGGATGGTGGTACCTGGACTGTGTGGAAGAACGACACCACGGGAACTAGTGCCAGCTTCCCAGGAACTGCTACCGCAGGAGCTCGTTACTGCTTCATCGCCAAGGCCACGGACAAGGCCGGTTACACCTCGAACTATTCATCATCGAAGTGCACGGTCGTGCCCATTGACGACCACTCGTTGGCTAAGAGTTCGGGCTGGAGCAGTTCGACTTCTGCTAGTGGTTACCTCAACCGCACCTACTACTCCACCACGAGTAGCAACAAGTACTTGATCACCACCTCCTCAAAGAGCGGTGTGCGCCAAGTCTCTGTGCTGGCTTTAAAGTGTTCGTCGTGTGGATCGGTTGCCGTCTACGTCGGCAGCACCAAGATCGGCACGTACTCGCTGAAGAAGTCAGGTTCTTCGACACGAGGCTTGGTTACTACAGCCCGCTTTAGCTCCAAGTCGGGCAAGGTCAAGGTCGTCTCCACCACCTCAGGCAAGACCGTCCGCATTGACGGTGTGGGGATCAGCACCTCCTAATCTCGGTCAGCCGTCGCGCTAGTGGGCCTGGGGTTGATTACGCTAGGTCCACGAGCGCACGACCGACGGCGCCTGAGGTGAGAAGGATTCACACGTGGACAACATGACCGTGCGCCTAGTGCTCGGTTTAGGCCTCACTGTTGTGCTCTTGGGCGCTGCCCTCTCTCGCGCGCGTTACTTGTATCGCGTGGCCATGACCGGACAGCCAGCACTGGCGCGTGAAGACCAGCCTAAGAAGTTTGTCGTTGCGCAGCTCGAAGAAGTGTTGGGTCAACGCAAGCTCTTGAAATGGACGATCCCCGGTCTTGCCCACTTCCTGGCTTTCTGGGGATTCCTCGTTTTAGGTCTGACGATCATTGAGGCCTACGGTGCACTCTTTGTGGCCGACTTCCACGTTCCCGTGATCGGCACGTGGCCCATCGTCGGCTTTGCCGAAGACCTCTTCGGACTTTTGGTCCTGGTTGCCGTCATCATGTTCACCGCGATTCGCATCAAGAACAATCCTGGTCGACAGGGACGTTCTTCTCGCTTTTACGGATCACACTTGGGTGCTGCGTGGCTCGTGCTGTTCATGATCTTCAACGTTGTCTGGACGTTGTTCCTGTACCGCGGCGCTCAGATCAACACCGGAGTATTTCCGTTCAAGAGCGGAGCCTTTGTCAGCGAATGGACGGCCGGATTACTTGAACCCTTGGGGACTTCAACCAACGAGACGCTCGAAACCGTTGGAATTTTGCTCCAAATTGGTGTGGTTTTGGTCTTCCTGCTCATCGTTCTCTACAGCAAGCACGCCCATATCTTCTTGGCCCCACTCAACGTCTCGTTTGCTCGCAAGCCCAATGCCCTCGGCGCCCTCAAGCCCATGCAAGTCGGTGGCAAGCCGGTCAACTTTGAGGACATTGACGAGCTCGATGAGAACGCCTCCTTGGGTGTGGGCAAAATCGAAGACTTCACCTGGAAAGGTTTTCTCGACTTCGGCACCTGCACTGAATGTGGTCGTTGCCAATCTCAATGCCCTGCGTGGAATACCGAAAAGCCGCTTTCGCCCAAACTCTTGATCATGAACTTGCGTGATCACGCCTTTGCCAAAGCGCCGTATCTGTTGGCCGAATCCAACCCGACGTACTTGGCATCACATGGTGGATCAACCCCAGCTGCTCCCATCGACATTGCCGCTCTTCCACAAAGTGCACAAGACGCCCTTGAACGGCCACTGGTGGGACCATCAGAAACAGACCCGCACGGATTCTCCTTTGCTGGCGGAGTCATCGACCCTGACATTTTGTGGTCGTGCACCACGTGTGGCGCATGCGTTGAGCAGTGCCCCGTTGACATTGAGCACGTCGATCACATCGTGGATATGCGTCGCTACCAAGTCTTGATGGAATCCACCTTCCCCACCGAACTTTCTGGCCTGTTCAAAAACCTGGAAAACAAGGGCAACCCGTGGGGGATGAACGCCAGCGATCGCTTGGCCTGGGCCGCCGACCTGGACTTTGAGGTCAAAGTCATTGGTTCTGACGTCGAAAGCGCGGAAGAAGTGGACTACCTGTTCTGGGTGGGATGCGCTGGAGCGTACGAGGACCGTGCAAAGAAGACCACCCAGGCTGTGGCCGAACTCCTCAACATCGCCGGCGTGGATTTTGCTGTTCTCGGTGATGGTGAAACCTGTTCAGGCGATTCCGCGCGCCGCTCGGGTAACGAATTCCTCTTCCAAATGCTGGCCATGCAAAACGTGGAAACGCTCAACGAAGTCAAGGCCAAGAAGATCGTTGTTACCTGCGCACACTGCTTCAACACGTTGGCGAATGAATACCCTCAACTGGGTGGCATGTACGAAGTAGTCCATCACTCGCAACTTCTTGACACCCTTGTTGCTGAAGGACGCTTGACGCCGGTGAACCCCATTGACGAATCCGTCACCTACCACGACCCGTGTTACCTCGGTCGGCACAACAAGATTTACTCGCCACCACGATCGCTCGTTAACGCTGTTCCCGGTATCGAAGTCAAGGAAATGGAACGCAACCGCGATCGAGGCTTCTGCTGTGGCGCCGGCGGCGCGCGCATGTGGATGGAAGAAACCCTCGGGACGCGGGTCAACACCAACCGCACAGAAGAGGCCATCGCTACGGGGGCCGACACGATTGCGATCGCATGCCCGTTCTGTCGCGTGATGATCAGCGATGGTGTGGCAGCGGTTCAGTCCGACAAGGAACAGGCTGACCAGGTCAAGGTTGTTGACGTGTCCCAGCTCTTGCTGGAGTCGATCAAGCCACGCGCTTAACGCTTTT
>CALQPL010000049.1 GCA_943332445.1 Bifidobacterium breve | reverse complement strand
ATCCGATCGTTTCGAGATTCAAAGCGAGCCAGCAAGCGGGGGCCGGCGATAGCGACAACTGCGCCCACCACGATTGACAACAGCGAAGGGGCAACAACGATGGCAATGCACCCGACCACGCCACACACCACCGAAGGCGACAACCCCTTGTTCGAGTTTCCGGGAATGGTCTGATGGGTGGCGATACCTAACGCACGCACCCGCCATCGCGAAACGCCTCTCCAAGTGGCAACAAGGTAATAGGTGCTCGCGCCAATGACAGCAGTGATCAGATACCTCATGCGATGGGGTACGCCGAAGTCATGATGCGATGCACCCACCACAAACCCAACACATCAAGTAGCAGCCCCAAGACCACACACCAATGCCCGACGGAAGTGGTGAAAAGAACGGCGCCGAAATTAACGCCAAGGGCTGTCGCGAGCACGGGTCCTGCCACAGGAAGAGCCGCAAGGAACCGAGCCGTGGCTTGCGGACCCGCAATCTGGGATTGCACTTCGGCACGTACAGCCAAGTCATCACGCAACCCTTGGGCTAACTGCTCCATGGTGTCTACCAAACCTGAACCAGCGTTGGACCCCACCCGCCAGCACGCTGCAAGGGAAAGCGCTGCTTCACAACCGGGAATGCGGGCTAACTGCGTGCACTGTGAGAGCGGATCCGCTCCTAATCGAATCGACTGAGCAAACCGATGAAAGTCGACAGGTCCTGCATCCAAGGCGAACTGCAATGCCTGAATCGGTGCTTGTCCTGCATTCAGTTCACCGGCGAGGGCTTCCACCACATCCACCATGGCGCGTCGACGTTGCGCCGTGTAACGCGTCTTTCGAGCGAGCGCATCAATGCGTACCCACCATGTTTTGCCCGCGGTAACAACAGCCAATGGGGGTGACGGAACCACCGACCGCAATCGCTGCTGATGCGGGCTGAACCACCAGGCGAACATAGCTGCCATAAGCAACGCCAGAGCCCAGGAATTCATCGCGTGACCAAAGCTGACAGCTCGTTAAAGCCAGCGCCACTGTGGATCTCACCCGTGCAATCCCACCGAAGCGCCGAGACGATCTCTACTCGACCATCCACTGACCGCACTACCGCGATTTCTTGAAGCCAACGTTGCCCAGCAGGTGTGCGATTGACATGAAGGACCACATCAAGGGCCGATCCCAGTTGAGCCATGGCCGAATCACGTGACCAACCCGCTGGAGCGGCCAAGGCAGCCACCCGTGCTGGCACATCAGCCGGGCTGTTGGCGTGCAAGGTTCCGCAGCCACCCTCATGGCCGGTATTCATCGCTGATAGCAGGTCAATGACCTCTGGACCGCGAGCCTCACCGACCACGAGTCGATCGGGGCGCATCCGAAGTGCCTGCCTGACCAGATCGCGAACACTGACTTCGCCGGCACCTTCGATATTGCGATGACGAGATTGCAAACACACCACGTGCGGATGCTGTGGTTTAAGTTCGGCCGAATCTTCAACCAGCACCAAGCGATCGCCAGGGTCAACGAGGGACAACAAAGCAGATAGCAATGTCGTCTTTCCTGTTCCGGTTCCCCCGGTGAGAAGAAAGGCCACGCGCGATTGCACAATCGCCTGCAACCACTCGAGGGCTTGCACACCTAAGGAACCGCTGGCGTGCAATTCAGCCAATGAAAATCCGCTGACCCTCGGGATACGCAAACTCACCAGCGTGCCCGAACCCGAAATCGGTGGCAACACCGCGTGCAAACGAATGCCGCGATCGAGCCCGCAATCCACGTACGGATTGGCGTCATCCAAACGCCGGCCCACGCTGCCCGCGAGCCGAACCGCGAACTGGCGAACCTCGCTTTCATGAGCAAACGACGCATCCACGCGCACCAGCCCTGCGCCCCGATCCACCCAAATCGATTCCGGGCCATTGATCACCACATCCGTAATCCGCGGATCATCAACGAGGTCTTGCACGACCGAAAACCCCACCAGCTCGGCCTGAATCAATGGCGTGAGCTCATCAACAGTGGTTTCACCCACCACCGGGAATTGAGTGCGAATAGCCTGCGCGATCGAATCGCGATCAGGGGCCAGAGATTGCTGAGCCAACGTTTCGCGTACCGACATGGTCAGGTCTGGTGTCAGGATCATCAAGCCACCCGCTGCTTGTCCTGATCGAGAACGTCACTGCACACGGAAGTCCACGGGTTTTTTCCTGAGCGCACTCCACTGCCGCGATCAAGTTCCTGCGCAGTGGCCAAGCAATAATGAACGGTTCCGACACTGGGAACACCTAACGGCTTTTTGGTTGCTCGAACCGACAGGCCACCCGTTGGTAGCTCCACCACCACACTGCTCATCGCAACGGTGAAGCGGGCACATCGCGAGAGCCACACGCTCGCAGCGGCCACCGCCCGCACTTCGTTAGGTACCACGATCAGCACTTCACACTGAACCGTGGCCACAACAGCAAGTAGGCATTCATCGCGCCGAGGGCAATCGAGCACTATGAGGTCGCAGGACTCGCGGAGCGCATGAATGACCCGAATCAGCAGCTCCGGTGAAATTGACGTGTCTGCATCGCGACTACAGGAGAGAAAACGCACCCCTCGATGAACGGCGAGAGCATCAAAGAGAGATTGACTGGGAAGGTCACCATCAACAGCGGCCAACTCACTCCATTGCACGCCGCGATGACCCTCAGCGCCGAGCACCAAATCAATGCCACCGCCGAGTTCATCAGCGTCAAGGAGGACGACCCGCTTTCCCTCATGTGCACTGGACTGCGCGATCGCGACTGCCAATGAACTTGCACCCGCGCCACCGCGCGCGCCCACCACGACAATGACCCGCGCCAACGGTGAATTGTTTCCGCCTGGCATATCCGTCCTCCCCTGATTGAGAGTGAGGGTGACGCGGAAACCAGCCTCGAAGGCCTACCTGGTGCGTGAATTGGGGATGAACTCGCCTGTGGAAAGGACAAGTCAGCGTCAGGAAACCGTTTTTTGTCCCTACCTGCGCTTATGCTGTTCAGAGTGAGTACTGCATCTTCCCCCACTCCGCAGCCGGCCCGCCCTGGTGCACGTTCCCAGGCAAAGCGCCCCGCAGCGTTCTTTGACCTTGATAAAACCGTCATCGCTAAGTCATCAGCGCTGGTGTTTAGTCGCCCGCTTTACCGCAGCGGCCTGATTAATCGACGCGATGTGTTGCGCAGTGCCTACGCCCAGTTCGTGTACGTCCTCGGTGGCGCCGACCACGATCAGATGGAACGCATGCGCGAGTACTTGTCGGCTCTCACCGAAGGTTGGGACGCTGATCAACTACGCGAGATCGTCGCAGAAGCTTTACAAGAAGCCGTTGAACCCATCATCTACGAGGAAGCCGCGAACCTGATTGACGAGCACCATGCCGCAGGTCGCGATGTGGTCATTGTTTCGTCCAGCGGTCAAGAAATTGTTGAACTCATTGGCGCCATGCTCGGTGCCGACCACAGCATCGGCACTCGTGTGGCCATCGTTGATGGTCAATACACCGGACAGATTGAGTTTTATGCCTACGCCGAAAACAAGGCACAAGCGATGCGTGACCTCGCTGACGAACAGGGCTACGACTTGTCGCAGTCGTACGCCTATAGCGACGCCGCTACCGACTTACCGATGTTGGAATCAGTCGGATTCCCCTCGGTGGTTAACCCCGACCGGCCCTTGCGACGCGAGGCCATGGCCCGCGATTGGCCAATCTTGACCTTTAGCAAGCCTGTCCCCCTGCGCCAGCGCTTTGCCAGCGGCATCACCGCTAAGCCAACGTTGACTGCAGTAGCTCTCGGTGGCGCGGCTGCGGCTGCTGGATTGATTTGGTACGCCGTTCGTCGTCGCGGTTCCACGACCGACTAATCCGCGTCACTCACTCTCGAACTGGGTGCACACTTTTTCAATCGTTGCCGCACCTGTTCGCACAGCATGCGCGCAGTGGTTAATCCAATCGGCGACTGCCCGGTCTGATCCACCCGCATAGCCCTTAATGAGGGACAAGTACTGGGTTCGCCCCACGCTCAGGTGTCCCGCTTCGGTGACCACCAGCCCACGCGGATCAAACCCTCGCGTGCGCAACACCAAGCGTTCGGCCGCTCGTGCAACTAATCCATCGCGCAACCCAAAAGGTTGAATCGCCATGAGCTCACCGTGCGTGTAAGCAGCCAAAGCCAAGGCCGGTGTCTCCTTGTCATTGAGCAACAACGCATTGAGTCGCATCAACCGCGGTGCAATATCGGCAACGGGTGGCAAAGCCAGGTCCATCGGGTCTTGCGGATCGCCCTCATCGTTGGGACGAGGTCGACCGATTCGATCTGTTCCCAGACTGTCCGCCAGATCCGCTGCTGCCACGACGTGCAAACGAGCCAAGGCCTGCACTGGCGAACGGCGCCAAATAGCCTCAATTTGAGGGACTTCTTGCGCCACTCGCAGGGCCGCTTGGGCTATCGGACGGCCTGGATGATCAAGGCGAAGGTTGCCGCTGCGCAGGAACTCCAGGTCAACATCGACTCCCATCAGTGCCGCCGATGCGCGAGCGCCTCGCAAAGACGACTCCAGTGCAATATCTCCACCGTGTCGTCGAAGGGCACGATGAGCGATAACCTCGTCAGTAGCCAGACGCGCTGACTCAAGCTGCTGACGCACAGCAGTCTTTCGCGCGATCTCTACGAGTGGTTGCACGTGACCAACTCTAGAGGTGAACACCCTTGGGGAGATATTTCGTGAGTGATTTCGACAGTGACGTCGTTGATCCGGTACGCATTGACAATTTGAGTCATGAACACCGCACCTTCGCACCTAGCCCTGAATTTGCTCGTCAGGCTTTCGCTCAACCAGGAATCTACGACGAAGCAGACCAGGACCGGTTGGCCTTTTGGGACAAGCAAGCCCAGCGCCTGAACTGGACATCACCATGGTCGGAAGTCTTGGACTGGTCACAAGCTCCTGTAGCGAAATGGTTTGTCGGCGGTCGTCTCAATGTGGCCGAAAACTGTCTTGATCGTCACTTGGCTAACGGGCTTGGCGAGCGCGTAGCGATCTTTTTCGAAGGTGAGGCAGGAGACACCCGCACCATCACCTACGCGCAATTGCATGCGGAGGTGTGCCAAGCAGCCAACGCCTTGACCGCCCTGGGTGTCGGCGAGCACGACCGAGTCGCGATCTACCTGCCGATGATCCCCGAAGCGGTCGTGGCGATGTTGGCCTGTGCTCGCATCGGAGCCGTACACAGCGTCGTCTTTGGCGGGTTCAGCCACGACTCGCTGAGCTCGCGCATCAACGACGCGGGCGCAAAAGTTGTTATCACGGCCGACGGAGGATTTCGTCGCGGAAAAGAACTTCCCTTGAAAGTCATCGTTGACGAAGCAGTGCTCGTCACTCCTACTGTCGAACATGTGTTGGTCGTTCAGCGGACTAAGGGTGAGGTCGAGTGGTTTGATCGCGACCTCTGGTGGCACGAGCAACTAGACGCACAGCCTGAGCAACACGTTGCACAGAGTTTTGACAGCGAGCATCCGCTCTTCATCCTTTACACCTCGGGGACCACGGGTAAGCCCAAGGGAATTTTGCACACCACCGGTGGGTACCTCACCCAAGCAGCGTTCACCCACGCCGCAGTTTTTGATCTCAAGGCCGACACCGATGTGTACTGGTGTACCGCCGACATCGGATGGATTACCGGACACAGCTATGTCGTCTATGGGCCGCTGGCCAACGGTGCAACGCAACTTATGTATGAGGGAACTCCCGACACCCCACACCGTGGCCGTTGGTGGGAACTGATTGAGAAGTATGGGGTCAGCATTTTCTACACCGCGCCGACTGCGCTTCGTACGTTTATGAAGTGGGGCGATGAACTCCCCAATGGCTTCGATCTGTCCTCACTTCGATTGCTCGGCAGCGTCGGTGAACCGATCAACCCGGAAGCGTGGATGTGGTACCGCGAAGTCATCGGACACAACAACTGCCCCATCGTCGACACGTGGTGGCAAACCGAGACTGGCGCCATCATGATCAGCCCACTGCCTGGAGTCACGGCGACCAAGCCTGGATCAGCAATGCGTGCGTTGCCGGGCATCGGAATTGATGTTGTCGATGCGGAAGGAACACCTGTACCCGATGGCGTGGGTGGATACCTCGTTCTGACCGAGCCTTGGCCCTCGATGGCTCGTGGGATTTGGGGTGACCCCGAAAGGTTCATAGAAACGTATTGGCATCGCTACGCCAAGCAAGGTTTCTATTTCGCTGGTGATGGCGCCAACCGCGACCTCGATGGGGACCTGTGGTTGCTCGGACGAGTTGACGACGTGATGAACGTCAGTGGTCACCGAATTTCCACCGCGGAAGTTGAATCCGCTTTGGTGTCTCACCCACGAGTCGCAGAGGCTGCAGTCGTTGGCGCCAAGGATGAAATCACCGGTCAGGGCATTGTCGCCTTTGTGATTTTGCGTGGCGACGACTCCACCGATGCAGACACAATTGGTGCTGCACTGCGCGACCATGTCGGCCAGGAAATCGGTCCCATCGCTAAACCGCGCCACATCATGATCGTGCAGGAACTACCCAAAACCCGGTCCGGCAAAATTATGCGTCGGCTTTTGCTAGACATCGCCGAGGGCCGAGCCCTAGGTGATGTCACCACCTTGGCTGATCCAGCTGTCGTGCAACTTATTGCCGATGGAATGACCACTGCCGACGATGCCTAAGGACGTAAACTCGGTCCATCATGACTGAGCGTCGCGTCGTATTCGGCAGGCTTGCGTGGGCTGAGCGCGTTCGCCTGAGTGAAATCCTGCGTCGTGAGGTCGTTGGCGGAGTCTTACTCCTGATCGCCGCAGCAGTTGCGTTGATATGGGCAAACTCTGCTTGGCGCGATGCCTACTTCGAACTCACGCAGGTCACCATCGGCCCCCAGTCGTGGGGTTTGCACCTGACTTTGGCCGATTGGGCCGGCGAAGGTCTACTCGCCCTCTTTTTCTTCGTCGCTGGGTTGGAACTCAAGCGCGAGTTAGTCGTTGGGTCTTTGCGCAATCGCAGTGACGCCATCTTGCCGATCGCTGCAGCGATTGGTGGCATGGCCTTGCCCGCCTTAATCTACGTCGCTTTTACTTCGTCCACTCCAGGTGCAGGCCAGGGTTGGGGTATCCCGATAGCTACCGACATTGCTTTCGCACTCGCAGTGTTGGCCATCATCGGACGCGGTCTGCCGCCAGCACTGCGTGCATTCCTCCTTACCCTCGCTGTTGTTGACGACCTCGGCGCTATCACCGTCATCGCGTTGTTCTACAGCGATGCGTTGGCACCCTTGTGGTTGCTTGGCTCCGT
>CALQPL010000048.1 GCA_943332445.1 Bifidobacterium breve | reverse complement strand
CTTGAGGAAGCGCGGATGCGGCGGGGGAGTCAGTCCCAATAAGTCCTGCCACACCAAGACCTGAGCATCAGTGTGGTTGCCCGCGCCGATTCCGATGGTGGGCACGTTGACCGCCGCGGTGATTTGCGTAGCCAATTCGGCGGGCATGACTTCGAGCACGATGGCAAAGGCGCCAGCAGCTTCTAATGCTTTGGCGTCGGAAATGATGTGGTCGGCATCCGCGCCGCGACCTTGAACGCGATAACCGCCCAGGACGTTGACCGATTGCGGCGTGAGTCCGATGTGACCCATGACGGGAATGCCGGCTTCAACTAACGCTGACACTTGCGGACGGACCCGGGCTCCACCTTCGAGCTTGACCGCGTGCGCGCCGGCTTCTTTGACAAAGCGCGCTGCCGATCCCAATGCTTGTTCGGGTGAGAGTTGGTACGAACCAAAAGGCATGTCAGCCACGACGAGTGCCCGCGAACTTCCGCGCACCACCGCTGCCACCATCGGGATCATCTCGTCAAGGGTGATGGGCAACGTGGTGTCGTGTCCTTGGACCACCATGGCGGCGCTATCGCCGACGAGCAGAACGGGAATTCCTGCGTCGTCAAACAGCTGTGCCGTTAAGGCGTCGTAGGTGGTGATCATTGGCCAGCGGTCCCCGCGGGCCTTGGCAGCGATCAGGTCGCGCGTGGTGATGCGGCGATTGGTGGCAGCGATGCCCCCATAGAGCTGCTCAGTCTTTTCTGGCAGCACAGGATTAACCGTCATTTCTTTGACTCCGTTCTCGAGGCCCATGTGGGTCCCCGGATCGATGAGTCAATAGTGACACGTTCTAGTCAGATTGGGTACCAGGGGCTTTCTCGCGCCACTTATTGGTCATGGGCAAGCGCCGGTCGCGACCAAAGGCCTTCAGCGAGATTTTCGGACCTGGCGGGTATTGGCGGCGCTTGAACTCGGCGGCATCGACCATGGCCAGGACGCGCTCAACGGTTTCGAGGTCAAATCCGTCGCGCACGAGTTCGGCTGCGCTGTGGTTGCCCTCGATGTAGTCCTCGAGGACGCTGTCGAGCAGGTCGTAGTCCGGCAGCGAGTCGGTGTCGAGTTGGTCGGGGCGCAATTCGGCCGACGGTGGCTTGGTGATGGAGTTCTCGGGGATGGGCTCGGGTTCGCCCAAGGCTTCGGAGACCGCATTGCGCCAGCGCGATAGTTCCCATACCCACGTCTTGGGCAAGTCCTTCAGGGGAGCGAATCCACCCACCGCGTCGCCATAAATCGTGGAGTACCCAACGGCCAGCTCACTCTTGTTGCCCGTGGCCAGTACGAGGTGGTTTTCTTGATTCGACAACGCCATCAGCGTCATGCCGCGCACGCGTGCTTGCAAGTTTTCGGCAGCCACTCCATCAATGACGATCGAATCGTGGAAGGCATCAATCATCGGAGCAATCGGGACGCTGAGATAAAAGATGCCCAACCGTTCAGCCAGGTCTTGGGCATCAGACATGGAGTGGTCGCTGGAGTACTTACTGGGCATGGAAACGCCAAAGACACGGTCGGCGCCAAGGGCATCAACGGCCATGGTCGCCGTCAGTGCGGAATCGATTCCGCCCGATAGTCCGATCAAGACGGTTTCAAAGCCGTTCTTGTTCACATAATCGCTCAGGCCCGACACGATGGCTGCGTACAACTCTTCGGCGTCGATGAGTCGCTCAGCGATAACCGGTGGCAGGGGCTCATAGGGCTCAAGTGGCTCTGAACTGATGACCGTACGCTCGACGTTTCCCGCAGGTGTAACCGCTGGGCGCTGCGGAAGGGAGAGGTCAACGACCAGGACTTCATCGGTGAACTGGCTGGCACGGGCCAGAAGTTCGCCGTCAGCACCGACCACGAGTGAATCGCCATCGAAGACGAGTTCGTCTTGGCCACCGATCATGTTGACGTAGGCCAGGGGACAGTTGGCCTCACGCGCGCGACGTTGGACGAGCTCAAGGCGCACGTCGTCCTTGTTGAGTTCGTAAGGGCTGCCGTTGAGGGCTACGAGAAGGTCGGCGCCGTGCTGGTCGGCCCGCGATGCCGGTCCACCGTCTTGCCACAGGTCTTCACAAATCGCGATAGCGATGGAGACGCCATGGACTTCAATGATCACGTCCTGTTGACCGGGTGCGAAATAGCGGTATTCATCAAAGACGCCGTAATTGGGCAAGTGCTGCTTGGAGTAACTAGCAACGACCTTGCCACCATGGATAACCGCAGCAATGTTTTGTGGCAATCCGTTGGCCGCTCGTTCGCCGAGGTTGCCCACGATGATCACCATGGAATCAAGGTCTCGGCGCTTGAGGGTGCGCGCCAAGGTTTCTAGGCGATAGTGCGCGGCTTCAATAAAGGAGTCACGAAGAGCCAAGTCTTCGATGGGGTACCCGGTGAGGAACATTTCGGGCAGAACCAGAACGTGGGCACCGCGTCGACGCGCTTCAAACGCGGCGTTGACAACTTTGCTGGCATTGCCCGTCAGGTCACCGACGACGGGATTGGCCTGGGCAAGGGCTAGGCGAAGCTGCTTCACGGGTTACAGCCTAGGCACTGCGGGCTGGCCGCTGACGGCTGGCTCAGGGAGGCAATTTCGGCCCTGAGCGCCCGGTTTTACTTCACGGAAACAACCAACCGTCACACTAGTGACATGGATAAGCAGACTGAATTTGTATTGCGCACCCTCGAAGAGCGGGACATTCGCTTCGTTCGACTCTGGTTCACCGACGTTCTGGGCTTCCTCAAGTCCGTTGCGGTGGCACCGGCCGAACTCGAAGCCGCGTTTTCTGAAGGCATCGGATTTGATGGGTCCGCGATCCAAGGCTTTGCCCGCGTCTCTGAATCCGACATGCTCGCGCGTCCGGACCCCTCCACGTTCCAGGTGCTTCCTTGGCGCGGCGAGTCCAATGGTGTTGCGCGTATGTTCTGCGAAATCTTGATGCCCGATGGCTCGCCCAGTTACGCCGATCCGCGCTTTGTCCTGCAGCGTGCATTGAGCAAGGCCGCTGACTTGGGATTCACTTTTTACACCCACCCGGAAATTGAGTTCTACCTTCTCGATCAAGCTCCAGGTGAGGGCCGCACTCCCAAGCCCGTGGACTCGGGTAGCTACTTTGACCACACTCCGAACGGAGTCGGGCATGACTTCCGCCGCGAAGCCATCACGATGCTTGAGGCGATGGGGATCTCGGTCGAGTTCTCGCACCACGAAGCCGGCCCGGGCCAAAACGAGATTGACCTGCGGTATGCCGATGCGCTGACCACGGCCGACAACATCATGACCTTCCGGTTAGTGATTAAGGAAGTCGCGCTTGAGCAGGGTGTCTATGCCACGTTCATGCCTAAGCCCTTTGCGCAGCACCCAGGCTCAGGGATGCACACGCACTTGTCGCTGTTTGAGGGTGACCGGAATGCGTTCTACGAGGCCGGTGCGGAGTACCAGTTGTCAAAGACGGGTCGCTCGTTTATCGCCGGCCTGTTGCGCCACGCTCCCGAGATCACTGCGGTGACGAACCAGTGGGTGAACTCCTACAAGCGCTTGTCCGGCGGCGGCGAAGCCCCCTCGTATGTGTGCTGGGGTCACAACAACCGATCAGCGTTGGTGCGCGTGCCGATGTACAAGCCGCAAAAGGATCAATCCACGCGGGTTGAATATCGCGGTTTGGATTCAGCGGCTAACCCTTACCTCGCGTATGCATTGTTGCTTGAAGCTGGCTTGAAGGGAATCCAAGAGGGATACGAACTTCCTGCTGGTGCTGATGACGATGTGTGGGCCTTAAGCGATGCCGAACGTCGCGTGATGGGCATCGAACCATTGCCGACATCTCTGGACGAAGCCATCAAGGTGATGGAAAAGTCAGAGCTTGTTGCACAAACCCTCGGGGAACATGTCTTTGACGTCTTCTTGCGCAATAAGCGCGCCGAATTCGATGCCTATCGCTCGCAGGTCACCCAATGGGAATTGGACACCGACCTTCCGGTCCTGTAATTGGCTACGCAGCGCAGTAGCGTGACAACGTGACAACTCGCGATGGCCGTGGCTCGACTGAGCGTGGGCGTTTAGTGCGTCTGGGTTTTGTGGATGCTGATCAAGCCAGCGATTGCATCGCCACCTTGTCTGCTCGCGGGTTCTTCGGGGCCGAGGACCGCTTTGACGATGCCTGGCTTGAGGCCTTAGGGCAGGTCGCCAATCCAGACCAAGCTTTGCTGTCGCTGATGGCCATCGTGTTGGCGTTGCCCGATGACCAAACGCAAGAGTTAGGCGCTCAGGTCGACACCACGATGGTTCAACGTCTGGTGGCGGTTTTAGGTGCCAGCCGCGCGCTGGGGGATTTCCTCTCCCGGCATCCGGCTCAGATTGATGCGCTCGGTGCGGCGTCCTTGCAGTTGACGATGGATCAACGCCGCAGCACCTTGTTAGAAGCTGTTGGCGCTGACCCGATGGTCGTTGGTCCGGTAACCACCCTGCCCGTGCGAGCGGCCAACCACGCGCTTCGCATTGAGTACAAGCGCCAGTTATTACAAATTGCCGCAGCCGATGTCGCTGATCATGCGCCGATGCCGTGGGTGGGTGAGCAGCTAGCGGACTTGGCAAGCGCGGCGTTAGAAACTGCCCTTGCGATCGCGCGCTCCGAGGTTGATGACTCGCACTTGTGCCGCTTGACGATCATGGGAATGGGAAAGACCGGTGGGCGCGAACTGAACTACATCAGTGACGTTGATGTGATCTTTGTTGCCGAACCTGAAGACGGCGCCACGGAAGAACAGGCCTTGCGGATCGGGACAGCACTGGCCACAGCCGTGATCCGCAACTGTGGTGAAGCCAATGCTGAAGGCTCACTGTGGGAAGTCGATGCGGCGCTTCGTCCCGAAGGCAAGTCCGGCGCCCTGGTGCGGACGTTGGCCAGTCACACGGCCTACTACCAGCGGTGGGCCAGTACGTGGGAGTTCCAAGCGCTCTTGAAGTCTCGCTGGGTAGCGGGCGATCGCCCCTTGGCGGTGGAGTACCTGAACAACATGGCTCCCATGGTGTGGGCTGCGGCATCGCGACCGGATTTTGTGTCCAATGCGCGCGCGATGCGTCGTCGAGTGGAAGAAACCATTCCGGCCGCACAGGTGGAGCGCCAGCTAAAACTTGGTCCCGGTGGATTGCGTGATGTGGAGTTCAGCGTTCAACTCTTGCAACTAGTGCATGGTCGCGACGACTTCAGGTTGCGCTCGTCAACAACGTTGAGCGCGTTGGAAGCCTTATCAACCTATGGGTTTGTTGGTCGCGATGATGCTGCCGAACTAGATCGTGCTTATCAATTCCTGCGCACCCTTGAGCACCGCATTCAATTGGTGGACTTGCGTCGCACGCACATCGTGCCCGAGGCTACTGATGAGTTGCGGGCCATTGGTCGCTCGATGGGGTTTGTTACCGATCCTGCGAAGGAACTCGTCACTGCGTGGCGCGGGCACCAGCGGGAAGTGCGACGACTGCACGAGAAACTGTTTTATCGCCCCCTGCTCGATGCGGTGGCGCGATTGGAACCCGGATCGGCTCGCCTGACGCTGGAAGCCGCGCAAGCCCGACTCGTTGCTCTGGGATTTGCTGACCCCGCAGGTGCGTTACGCCAGATTGAGGCGCTCACCAGTGGGATTTCGCGTCGAGCCACAGTGCAAAAAGCACTCTTGCCGGTGATGTTGTCCTGGTTTGCTGATTCACCAGACCCCGATGCTGGCTTGTTGGCCTTCCGTCAAGTCAGCGATGCGTTGGGTAGTACTCCGTGGTACTTGCGCTTGCTGCGCGATGAGGGCGCTGCAGCCGAGCGCATGGCACGCGTCTTGGGTTCGAGTGTGTACGCATCGGATTTGCTGTTGCGGGCCCCTGATGCCACGGTGATGTTTGGTGATGATGATGAATTAGCACCAGCAGAGCCTGACGTTTTGCTGAGCGAGGCCACCGCGATTGTGGCTCGCCAGCAAGACTCCAATGCCGCCATCGTGGCGATCCGCGGTTTGCGTCGCCGCGAACTCCTGCGCACCAGCATTGGCGATGTATTGGGCCAGCTCAGCGTGAATCAGGTGTGCACGGCGGTTAGCACGGTTGCCGACGTGGTGGTTGAAGCCAGTTTGCAAGCCGCGATTCGTGAAATTGAAACGCGCACCGGGGCTGCGCTGCCCACCCGCATCGCTGTCATTGGCATGGGGCGCTTCGGCGGCCGGGAATTGGGATATGGATCGGATGCGGACGTGATGTTTGTCCACGATCCATTGCCTGGCGTGGATGAAGAGGTCGCTGGACGCGTTGCGTTGGATGTGGCCAATGAATTGACCCGATTGCTGGCGGCCCCCGCACCAGATCCGCCGTTGCTCATTGATGCGAACTTGCGACCAGAAGGAAAACAAGGTCCGTTAGTCCGTTCGTTGGCCTCGTATGCCTCGTACTACGCGCGCTGGTCGTTGGTGTGGGAAAGCCAAGCCCTCTTGCGCGCTGCACCAGTGGCGGGGGATCGCGAATTAGGTGAACAGTTCATCACGTTGATTAATCCCATGCGCTATCCCGAAGAGGGGTTAAGCATCGAAGACGAACGCGAGATTCGCCGCATCAAGGCACGCGTGGAGACCGAGAGGTTGCCGCGCGGAACCGATCCCAAGCTGCACTTGAAGTTGGGACCCGGTGGTTTAGCCGATGTGGAGTGGACGGTGCAGTTGTTGCAGCTCAAGCACGGTTTCGCCGTGGAAGGTTTGCGCACCACGTCAACGTTGGAAGCGTTGGAAGCCGCCGCTGATGAGGGCTTGATCACGCGCGAGGATGCGAATGTTTTGTCCCTGGCTTGGCGACGAGCCACGCACTTGCGCAACGTGGTGATGCTGACCAAGGGAAAGGCCGCCGATGCGCTTCCCACGCTGGCCACGGACCAAGCAAAGCTGGCTCAACTGCTCACTCGCGGCGAGTCCACTGGTGGAGAGGTCATTGAGGGTTATCTTCGGGTTACCCGGCGTGCACGGGCCGTGGTCGAGAGGGTGTTCTACGGATGAGCAAATCAAGCGATGCAGCGCCTTCGGTGCGCTATCGCGATTTGTTTGCGCGCCGCGAATTCAGCGCCCTGGTCTTTGCCCAGATCGTCAGCGGCCTCGGCGATCAAGTCGCACGCGTCGCGATTGCCTTACTGGTTCTTGATCGCACCAACAGCGCGTCGTTGTCAGCGGCGACTTTTGCTTTGTCTTATATCCCGCTGGTATTTGGCGGAACGTTGTTGGGGCCGCTGGCCGACCGATTTGCACGCCACAAAGTGTTGTTGGCCTCAGATGCTCTTCGATTGATGGTGGTCGG
>CALQPL010000047.1 GCA_943332445.1 Bifidobacterium breve | reverse complement strand
CGAGATCGACAAGATGATGCGCGATGCTGAAGCTCACGCTGATGAAGATCGCCAGCGTCGTGAGGAAGTCGAAATTCGTAACACCGGTGAATCCCTGGTGTACTCCACAGAGAAGTTCATCAAGGAAAACGAAGACAAACTCCCTGAGGACACTCGCGGCGAAGTCGAGTCAGCTTTGGCTGAACTGAAGACCACCCTCGAAGGCAACGACATGGATGCCATCAAGGCGGCCACAGAGAAGGCCGCTACAGCTAGCCAGGCATTGGGCGCTGCGATGTATGCGCAAAATGCTCCCTCTGGATCAGCCGAAGAGCCTGAATTCGTTGATGACGAGGCTGTGGTCGACGCTGAAATCGTTGATGAGGACGAAGACAAGTGAGTTCGCCTGACCAACCGCAGGATCAACCCGAAAGTGTTGATCCTGCGGTTGATCCGCTCGATGCAGAGTTTGCTGAACTTCAAGCAAACTTGGTCAACGATGCCGATGCTTTGACTCGTGACCTCGCCGAACGCACTGCCGATCTACAGCGTCTGCAGGCCGAGTACGCGAACTACCGCAAGCGCGTCGATCGTGATCGCGAAGCCTCTCGAGACCTGGCCGTTGCCGCAGTCTTGACGGAGTTGTTGCCCGTGCTCGATGACATTGGCCGTGCTCGCACGCACGGTGAGTTAGAAGGCGGCTTCAAGTTAGTTGGCGAATCACTCGAGGCCACTGTGGCTCGGTTGGGTTTGGAAACTTTTGGCGAAGTGGGCGAGGCGTTTGATCCCATGGTTCACGAAGCCATCGCGCATAGTCATTCCGACGAGGTCACTGAGGCGACCTGCGTTGAGGTATTCCAACCTGGTTATCGCTTTCGGGACAAGGTTGTTCGACCAGCTCGTGTGGCTGTTGCCGAACCTGAATAACGCTGAATTTCTATACACCGCAACTTCCCCGCAGATGATGTGAGCAGGAGAGGAGGGGACATCGATGTCGGTTAAAGACTTTATTGAAAAGGACTACTACGCCGCTCTTGGTGTCCCTAAGAACGCTGATGCGGATGCCATTAAAAAGGCATATCGCAAGCTAGCGGTGGAGTTTCATCCTGACAAAAACAAAGGTGATGCCGCGGCCGAAGAGCGCTTTAAGGAAATCTCTGAAGCGCATTCAGTCTTAAGCGATCCAGCTCGTCGTGCGGAATACGACGAAGTACGCGCCACATCTGCATCGGGTGGCTACCGCGCGCCAAACGGTGGTCCCGGTGGGTTTGACGTCAATGACATGTTCGGTGGTCAAGGTGGCGGTTTCAGCGACGTCTTCGGCGACCTCTTTGGTGGCGGTCGCGGACGTCGACGCGGTCCGCGACGGGGCGCTGACTTTGAAACACAAACCACCGTCAGTTTTGTTAATGCGATGGATGGCGCAACCGTTTCTTTGCGCGTCACAACAGACACAGCATGTGCGACGTGTGCCGGTAGTGGCGCGCAACCGGGAACGCGGATTTCCCAGTGTGGCTCGTGCCAAGGAACAGGGCAGGTCAGTCGCAATGCCGGTGGTTTTGCCTTCGCTGAACCGTGCAATGCGTGCCAAGGCCGTGGGCGCGTGGCCGAATCCCCCTGCACGGGCTGTCGCGGTCGCGGAATCTCGGCCCAAACACGAACGATCAACGCTCGATTGCCCCAAGGGGTCAGCGATGGTCAGCGCATTCGGCTCAAGGGCAAGGGGGGCGCTGGCGAAACTGGTGCACCCGCTGGTGACTTGTTTGTCACTGTCAACGTGGTGCCGCACCGACTCTTTGGTCGAGCGGGAAAGAATCTCACGCTGACGGTCCCCTTGAGTTTTTCGGAAGCGGCTTTGGGCGCCGATGTCCGTGTTCCGACCTTGCATGGTGATGCCGTGACCTTGCGTATTCCACCAGGCACTGCCAGTGGCAAGAAGTTTCGGGTCAAGGGTGCTGGAGTGCGTAGTGGCAAGTCCGGCGACGGGGATTTGCTCGTCACGGTTGAAGTTGCTATTCCGCAACGTTTGACTGAACCGATGAAGGCAGCAGTTGAAGCGTTACGCGATGCCACTGCAGATATTGACCTGCGTGCTGATTTGTTTGGACAGGGGTGAGGTAGATGAATGCTCGCTATGCAGAACACAACGATGCCACTCCGGTCTTTGTGATCTCTGTTGCAGCTCAACTCTCTGGTCTTCACCCGCAAACCTTGCGGCAGTACGACCGGATGGGATTGGTCTCACCACAACGCACTCCGGGCGGTCGCCGATATTCACTTATTGATGTGCGTCGCCTCCAACACGTACAAACGTTGGCGCAAACCGGCTTGAACCTCGAGGGCATCAAGCGCGTTATGGAATTGGAGGCTGAAGTCGACCACCTGCGGGCCATGGTGCTGATGCTCCAGGACGAACTTGATGGTCAGCTGGCTCGGCGTCGAGAATTGATCCCCCTTCCAGAAGGTGGCGCGCTTGTGGTGTGGCGGTCTGATCCGCGATGACCGATCAACGAGACGAGCATCGACTGGTTCAGTCAGCACGCGCACTTGCCGAAACCCTCGAACGCGATGCCGCGAAAGTTGAACGCGAAGGCATCTCGCGAGCTCGCCTTGATGTCGTTGCTAAGCAAGGCTTGATCGCCCCTAGTGCTCCGTTGGAGTTTGGTGGCTTGGCAACCCCTCCCGATGTTGCGCGACGCATTACCGAGTTGCTAGCTGGCGGCTGCGGAACAACGTGGTTCGTGGTGACTCAACACCGCTCTGCTCTCGATGCGGTATTGACAACCGAGAATGTGGACCTCCACGATCGCTGGCGTCGCAAAGTGTGTTCAGGTCAAGCGCTGGGTGCCGTGGCTTTCGCGCATTTGCGTCGACCAGGGCCGCCTCAAGTGGTGGCTGAACCACATGGCGACGGGTGGCGAATTACTGGTCACCTTGATTGGGTCACTGGTTGGGGTGTGACCGATGCGCTCGCCCTCATGGCGCAAACCACCGATGGTCGCGTCGTGGAAACGATGATTCCTGCGCGCCAGCGAGCGGGTCTATCGGCAAGCGGACCGCTGCCCCTGATGGTGATGGGTGGCACGCGCACGGTGGCCGTGCAGCTGAACTCCATGTTGGTGACCGAAGACGAAGTGGTGCGAGTTAGTCCCCTTGAGCAGTGGCATCGCGATGACACCAACCGAACCGTGAACACCTCGCCTGCGGTTTTCGGGCTCCTAGATCGAGTAAGTCGAGCGTTGATTGACCTGGGTGAGACAAAGTCGCTTTCCCGCGCAGTCGATGCCGGTCACGAATTTGCCCTTCGAGCAGATCAATTGCGCACCTTGGCCTATCACCTTGTGGATGAGGTTGCCGCTGATGATGCCCATGAAGAAAGGCTGCGGGTTCGGGCCATGAGTTTGCTTCTGGCCCATGAAGCAACAGCAGCAATGGTTGCCACGACCGGCGGATCAGCGATTGCGTTGGATAACCCGGCACAACGTTGGGCGCGTGAAGCGCTGTTCTTCCTTGTGCAAGCGCAGACCGGTTCGGTGCGCGATGAAATGTTGGGCCGATGGCCGCTCGGTGTTAGCGGTTCTTAAGAACGGCTAGTCGTTCTAATGCCGCGTTGAGCACAGACTCTTGTTTACAAAACGCCCAACGCACCAGTGGTTTGCCTGCATTGACGTTGTCATAAAAGACTTGATGGGGGATGGCGACGACGCCGGCTAGCTCGGGGAGTTGACGACAAAATTCCAAGCCATCACTAAATCCCAGTGGCGAGATATCGGTGGTGATGAAGTACGTCCCTTCCGGGATCGTCACCCCGAACCCGAGTTCGCTCAGACCGTTAGCGAGTAGATCTCGCTTGGCCTGCAGGTCAGCAGTGAAGTCACCGTAGTACTGATCAGGCAGATCAAGGGCTTGCGCGATGGCGTATTGGAAAGGTCCACCAGAGACGTAGGTGAGGAACTGCTTGGTGGTGCGTACAGCAGCCAGCAGTTCCGGTGCTGCAATTGCCCACCCGATTTTCCAACCGGTGTAAGAAAACGTTTTGCCTGCTGAACTAATCGTGACCGTGCGCTCGGCCATGCCCGGCATAGTGGCGAGAGGTTTATGCGATCTTCCATCAAAGATGAGGTGCTCGTACACCTCATCGCTGACTACGACGAGGTCGTGTTCGATGGCAATGTCGCAAATGGCCTGACGTTCTTGATCGGTGAGTGCCATGCCGGTTGGGTTGTGCGGCGAATTGATCAGAAGCATGGTGGTACGAGGGGTGACGGCCGCTTTCAGCGCGTCAATATCAATACGAAAATCGGGTGCACGAAGCGTCACGGGTACGCGCACGCCTCTTGCCATGGCGATGCACGCCGCGTAAGAGTCGTAGTACGGCTCGAGGGCGATGACTTCGTCACCTTCATCAACAAGCGCCAAGATCGCGCCGGCAATCGCCTCGGTGGCGCCGGCAGTGATTAAGACTTCAGTGTCCGGATCGACAACGTGGTTGTACCAACGCATTTGATGCCGAGCCACGGCCTGGCGCAGTTCGGGGATTCCGATGCCCGGTGGGTACTGGTTTCCTTTGCCCGCTCGCAACGCCTCAACGGCAGCTTCGCGAATGGATTCCGGACCATCGGTGTCGGGAAATCCCTGGCCCAAGTTGATCGAATCGGTCGCAAGAGCCAACGCGGACATCTCAGCGAAGATAGTCGTGCCGAGGCTGCGTAGGTGGGGAGCAAGCCAAGGGCGAGCGGATTCAGGCACCGGCCTACCGTACGCGAAAAACTGCTCGGTTGCGGTTTGGTTATTCACCTTGCGGTGTCTAGGGCATTTGCGATGATGGGTTCATGTTGATGCCGAAATTCCCCACGCTCGTGGTTGTGACCGTTGCCGGGTTGGCCCTGGCTGGGTGCACCAAGGTGACCACGGGTCAGGCGGGAGTGAGCTCGCCCAACGGTTCGCCAACTGCAACAACTGCTGCTGCGCCGTGCCCGAAGCCGGTTTCGGCGCGCAAGGGTGCTGTGGACGATCAACTAACGTTCGAAGGCCTCAACCGCACCTATCGCGTATGGATTCCCGCAACCTATTCCGGCGATGTAGCTCTTCCCATCATCGTCAACTACCACGGCACTGGTGGCGATCCACAATCGATTGATGACTTCAGTAGCAACTTGTCGGCCAAGGCGAATGCTCGCAACTACATCGTTGTTGCACCACAGGGCGATAAGGCTGGTGGCGAGACTGCACGCTGGACGGTTCCAGGCATTGGCACCACTCCAGATGATGTGTCGTTCACTAATGCGATGCTGGACAAACTCTCCGGCGAGTTCTGTATTGATCAAAAGCGAATTTTTGCAACGGGTTTTTCTTCAGGTGGAGCAATGTCGACGTGGATTGGACAAGCGGACAGCGAAAGATTCGCGGGGATTGCTCCCGGTGGTGGCGTCAACTTGGTGGATCCCACCTTCCAGAGATTCCCCATTCCAATTTACGCCTATCACGGCACGAAGGATGAATTCGCGTTTTATAACGGCATTGACGGCGTTCCCAACAAACCCGATCCAGTTAATAGGGGAAAGGTCGCATTCTTCGGTGGCGTGGAAGAGGTGATGACCTATTGGGCGCAGGGCAATGGTTGCCAACCTACTTTCACCGACACCAACCTGGCCGCCGATGCCATTTTGCGTACCTGGGCTGGATGCAAGGCGGCCACGCAGGTATTGCTCGCTGTAGGAGGCGGCCATACCTTCCCCGGCGGTACAACGCGCTTGGGTGGCGAGGTGGGCGCGACGATCACCTCGGTCAACATGGCGGACCTCATGCTGAACTGGTTTGACACGCAAAAGAAGGCCTAGTCAGCGGTGTAGTCCGGGTTCGTTAGGGTTCACGCGTGACTAACTCAGACCGCGATGCCTTGCGCCAGGAAATCCTCGATAAAGCTGTTGTCCACGGCAAAGTGATTTTGTCGTCCGGACGTGAAGCCGATTACTACGTTGACCTTCGTCGCGTCACGTTGGATGCAGTGGCGGCGCCGTTGATCGGTCGCGTCATGTTGGATGTCACCAAGGACATTGAATTCGATGCAGTGGGAGGTCTCACTCTTGGTGCGGACCCGGTAGCCGGAGCGATGTTGCATGCGGCTGCTGCCCAAGGGCGCAAGCTTGACGCGTTCATCGTTCGTAAGAGTGAAAAGCAACATGGCCTGCAACGTCGCGTCGAAGGACCAGATGTTGCTGGCCGCAAGGTGCTAGCGGTAGAAGACACCTCCACTACCGGCGGATCGGTTCTTACTGCCGTTGAGGCGTTGCGTGAAGCCGGAGCCGAAGTGGTGGCCGTTGCTGTAGTGGTCGAACGCGGCGCTGCCCCGACGATTGCCGAAGCCGGTTTGCCGTACTTCGCGGCGTACTCACTTGAGGATCTAGGTCTCTAGCCCTCGTGATCTAGCGGGCTTACTGGACGTCGTTGTCCGCATCGGCTGAGTCCGGTGAGGTTCGCGCCTTGCGCAATTCTCGAATGATCGGAATTACGGAAACTGCCACGATTATCAAAGTGATGATTTCCAAGTTCTTTTGAACCCACTCGATCTGGCCGAGGAAATACCCCAGGGTCGTCATGCTGAAGGCCCACACGATGCCACCCACGCTGGAATAGATCGCGAAACGAGTGAAGTTCATTTTGCTCGTGCCGGCCATGACCGGGATGATCGTTCGAACGATCGGTGTGAAGCGCGCAAGGATTAGCGCAGCTGGCCCGTACTTGTCAAAGAATTCTTGTGACCGAGTGACGTACTCGGGCTTAAAAATCCTGGACTGCGGCCGTGAGAAGACTGTCGGGCCCGCTTTGGCTCCGATGAAGTAGCCAGTGAGATTGCCAGCGATAGCCGCGACGCTAATGAGGGCCGCAACGACAATGAGGTTTTGGTTCAGGCGGTCGCCAGCAATCAGCAGACCGACAGCAAAGAGCAAAGAGTCGCCGGGCAAGAAAAATCCGACTAACAGTCCGCATTCGGCAAAAATGATCGCCAGCACGCCTAACAGGCCGAAACTAATGGCGAGTTTTTCCGGATCGAGGGCAGCAGGTCCCAATGCGATGAGTTCGCTGGCAAGTGAGGTCACCGCGTCAGGATAGGCGGTTGCGTAGGGAGTCGGGGGAACACGCACCAGACGGGCGTGCCGAAGGTCGGTGTTTACGTATCAACGCATACGGCACAATGGCTTCACACGAGTTCACTGCAGTAGGACTGAGGAGCAGCGCATGCCCATTGCCACCCCAGAGGTTTACGCGACCATGCTGGATCGCGCGAAGGCGGGCGCCTTTGCCTACCCCGCGATTAACTGCACATCGTCACAGACGTTGAATGCGGCAATCCAAGGATTCGCTGAAGCAGGTAGCGACGGAATCGTTCAGATTTCGTGGGGCGGCGCGCAGTACCTCAGCGG
>CALQPL010000046.1 GCA_943332445.1 Bifidobacterium breve | reverse complement strand
TGCGTAGGGTGGGTGCTTATGGCGGAGTTCATTTATCAGATGTACAAGGCGCGCAAGGCGCACGGCGACAAGGTCATCCTTGATGACGTGACGCTGGCGTTCTTTCCCGGCGCAAAAATTGGTGTGGTCGGCCCTAACGGTGCTGGTAAGTCCACGGTCTTGAAAATCATGGCTGGCTTGGATACCGCGTCTAACGGTGACGCCACCTTGTCTCCCGGGTATTCGGTCGGGATCTTGCTGCAGGAGCCCGAACTCGACCCAACCAAGACCGCGCTAGAAAACGTGGAAGATGGCGTGGCCGAAACCATCGCCATGTTGCACGAGTTCAATGACATTTCCGCCAAGCTCGGTGAACCCGATGCGGACTTCGACACCCTTCTCGCCCAAATGGGCACGTTGCAGGAACAACTCGATCACCGCAACGCCTGGGACCTTGACTCGCAAATTGAGCAAGCCATGGATGCACTGCGTTGCCCGCCAGGCGATGCTGACGTCACGGTGCTCTCTGGTGGTGAGCGTCGACGCATCGCGTTGTGTCGCCTGCTTTTGCAAGCCCCTGACCTTTTGCTGCTCGACGAACCGACCAACCACTTGGATGCTGAGTCCGTGCTGTGGCTGGAGCAACACCTCGAGAAGTACCCAGGAACCGTGGTCGCGGTAACCCACGACCGGTACTTCCTCGACAACGTTGCGCAGTGGATTCTTGAGCTCGACCGTGGCCGGGCCTACCCCTACGAAGGCAACTACTCGACGTACCTTCAGACCAAGGCTGAGCGCATGAAGGTCGAAGGCCAAAAGGACGCTAAGCGAGCCAAGCGCATCAAGGAAGAACTCGAATGGGTGCGCTCCAGTGCTAAGGGCCGTCAGGCCAAGAGCAAGGCGCGCTTGTCGCGTTACGAAGAGATGGCTGCGGAGGCCGACAAGGCCCGCAAGCTGGATATGGAAGAGATTCAAATTCCGCCCGGCCCGCGATTGGGCAATGTGGTGGTGGAAGTTGAGCACCTGACCAAGGGCTTTGGTGAGCGCGTGCTCATCGATGACTTGTCGTTCACGCTGCCGCGCAACGGCATTGTCGGCGTGATCGGTCCTAACGGTGCGGGTAAGACGACCTTGTTCCGCATGATCACCGGCGAAGAGCAGCCCGACGAAGGCTCCATCAAGGTCGGCGAGACGGTCAAGACCTCCTATGTCGATCAGAACCGTGGCGGCATTGAAGCCGAGAAAACGCTGTGGGAAGTCGTGTCCGATGGTTTGGACTGGATCAAGGTCGGCAATGTCGAAATGCCCTCGCGTGCTTACGTATCTGCTTTCGGATTCAAAGGCCCCGATCAGCAAAAGCCAGCCGGTGTTCTCTCCGGTGGTGAGCGCAACCGGTTGAACTTGGCTTTGACTCTGAAGCAGGGTGGAAACCTCTTGCTCTTGGACGAACCGACGAACGACCTGGACGTGGAAACGCTGTCCTCGTTGGAGAACGCATTGTTGGAATTTCCCGGTTGCGCGGTAGTGGTCAGCCACGATCGCTGGTTCCTGGACCGAGTGGCAACTCACATTCTGGCCTACGAGGGCGAATCCAAGTGGTTCTGGTTTGAGGGCAACTTTGAGTCCTATGAGGCCAACAAGATTGAGCGCTTAGGTCCTGACGCGGCTCGTCCGCATCGTGCGACGTACCGCAAACTCACCCGCGGGTAACTTTCACCGAGCAAAGCAGGCCAAAGAGCGTAAGACTTGTCTCATGGCTGCGATCAAGTGTCTGGTGACCGGTGCTACTGGCTATGTCGGTGGTCGCTTAATCCCTGAGCTCTTGGCTGCCGGCCATGAAGTGCGCGTCATGGTGCGTCACCCTGAGCGCCTTCGCGATTTCCCCTGGATTGATCAAGTCGAAGTCGCCGTTGCTGATGCGGGCGACCAGCAAGCCGTGGAGCGAGCCCTCGAGGGCATGGATGTGGCGTACTACCTGATGCACTCGCTGGGTAGTGGTCCTGATTTTGAATCCACCGAGACTCGCATCGCGCAGGCCTTTGCCGCAGCGGCCGAGGCCACACACCTGGGCCGGATCATTTATCTCGGCGGACTCACCCACGACGAGGACTTGTCCGCACATATGAAGTCGCGACTTGAGGTCGAGGACATCCTGCTCTCGTGTGCAGTTCCGACGATCGTGTTGCGAGCCGCGGTCATTATTGGTTCCGGCTCATTGTCCTTTGAAATGGTGCGCTATCTGACGGAGAGATTGCCGGCGATGGTCACGCCAAAGTGGGTGAACACGCGCACCCAACCGATCGCCATTCGCGACGTCCTTCGTTATTTAGTAGCCAGTGCTTCGATTCCGGGCCGCATCAATCGTCCCTTTGACATCGGCGGCCCTGACGTCATCACCTACGAAGACATGATGCAGCAGTATGCGCGCGCGGCTGGTCTGCGAAAGAGGTTGATCGTCAATGTTCCGGTCCTCACGCCACGCCTGTCGAGTCGGTGGGTGGGAGTGGTGACGCCATTGCCAACAGCAACCGCCCGACCGCTGGTGGATTCACTACGCAACGAATCAGTGTGTCAAGAACACGACATTGCGCAGTTCATACCTGACCCGCCGGAAGGCTTACTCGGATTTGTTGATGCCGTGTCATTGGCCCTGCAGCGCATCCGGGATGCCCAAGTCGTCACGCGGTGGTCGCAAGCATCGATCTCCGGAGTTCCCTCCGATCCATTGCCTACTGACCCTGATTGGGCAGGTGGATCGCTGTACACCGACGAGCGAGAGAGCGAAGTCGATGCATCGCCGGAGCAGTTGTGGGCGGTGATTGAAGGTGTCGGCGGTGGTAACGGGTGGTATTCGTTCCCCTTTGCGTGGGAAATCCGTGGTCTCTTTGATCGAGTGATTGGCGGCGTGGGATTGCGCCGCGGTCGCCGCGACCCTCATCACCTGATGGTTGGTGAGCCGGTTGATTTCTGGCGAGTAGAAGAACTGATTCCAGGTCACCTATTGCGGTTGCGTGCGGAAATGAAACTGCCAGGTCTGGCCTGGCTCGAAATGGAAGTGCGCACCAGTGAGACCGGCAAGACGCTGTATCACCAACGAGCGATCTTTTACCCCCGAGGACTGGCCGGTCACAGTTACTGGTGGTCGGTGTCGATTTTCCATGTCTTCGTGTTCGGGGCCATGGTGCGCAATATTGCTAAGGCCGCACAGTCAAAGACTGTGGCGCATTCGTAGCCCGCTGGGGAGTCATTGACGCTCAGTGGACAATAGAGACGTGAGCGATACATTCTTCGACCGTTTCGGCGGGGCAGAGGCCTTCAGCACGATGGTCCGCGGGTTCTATGACGCCATCGCTGACGATGAACTCATCCGACCGATGTACCCCGACGCGGATTTGGGTCCGGCCGAAGACCGCCTGCGTTGGTTCCTTGAGCAATATTGGGGTGGACCCAAGACGTATTCGGAACAACGCGGTCACCCCCGCCTGCGCATGCGCCACGCAGAGTTCCCGATCACTCCAGAAGCGCGCGACAAGTGGCTTGATCACATGCGTAAGGCCGTGGATTCGATTCGACTTGCCCCGGAGCTCGATGAAGAGCTGTGGGAATACCTCGTTGACGCTGCGTACGCGATGGTCAACACACCTGGCCCTGACTCGGGCCGTTGGGCTACGTAACGTCCAGACCGAGTTCGTGAGCGGTAAAGGCCAACGTATCGACGGTGAGGCCGATGCTTCGGCTCAACGATCGCGCACCATGACCTACATCGCTTTCTCGTCGTAACAAGATCGGATGATCACCGGTGTTGGCATGTTGGAGTGCGGCACACATCTTGCGCGCATGCATCGGATCAACGCGAGTGTCTTGATCAAAGACGGTGAAGAGAACGGCTGGGTAATGCGTTCCCTCAGCCACATGGTGGTACGGCGAGTACGCACGCAGCCACTCGAATTCCTCGGCAATTGACGCGCTGCCGTATTCAACATTCCAGGTAGCACCCAGTCCAGAGGTTTCAAATCGGATCATGTCCAACAGCGGAGCCGAACACACCACGCTGCGATACAGATCGGGGCGTTGAACCAGGGCTGCGCCGACGAGCAGGCCACCGTTCGAGCCACCGCTGATCCCCAGTTGGCTTGGGCTAGTCCAGCCGTGGGCGATGAGGTACTCCGCGGCAGCGTGAAAATCATCGAAGACGTTTTGCTTGTTACCCAGCATTCCGTCGCGGTGCCACTGTTCGCCTTCTTCGCCGCCTCCGCGCAAATTAGTCACTACGTAGACGCCACCGGCTTCAACCCAGGCCAAGATGCTTGCCGAAAAACCAGGGGAGAGTGGCAAGCCGAAGCCGCCGTAGCCATAGAGGATGGTCGGTCGTGGCTTGTCGGGTGTTGTGCTCGGTGAGATGACAAACATGTGAACCTGCGTGCCATCTTTTGACGAGTAGACCACTTGTTGTGTTGATACTGAAGGGACGACGACAGTGCCCGGCGCGTTAGCCCACAACGATGTGGTCATCGTGCGCGCATCGAAGTGTTGAATGCTGCTGGGTGTGGTGTAGTCGGAGTAGCTAAACCAGGCTTCGTGTCCACCTTCGGGGCGTTCAACGATTCCGCCGAGAGTTCCCACGCCAGGAGCGGGGACAACGCCGGTTTGCTTTCCATCCTCTAGGCGATGCACCGTGATTTCACCCACGCTGTGTCGGGTCCACGTCGCCAACATCACCGGTTCGTCAAGTTCGGGCCCATCCAAGATGCCAAATCCATCGAGCACAGCGATGTCATCTTGGGCAATCAAGTCACGCCAGTGGTCAGAGGTCATGTGGTCGGCATCAGTGACACAAATGCGCCCGCGAGGGGCATCAAGGTCCGTAAAGACATAAATGCGCCCGTCGCGACCAAATTCCAAGCCAGTTTGAGCATCAATTCCGACTTGAACTTCGCGCAGTTCGGGAGCTTCCGGTTCGCAGGTGGACAGATCTGCCACCCACAGGTCGTTGCGAGGCGCGGTGCCTTCGGCCGCTGAGATTTCAAGCCAGCGACCGTCACGACTGACGCCCACGCCGTAGTAGTTGGTGATGGTCTGGCCGGCGCCAAAGATTTCAATGTCGGTGTCGGGATGCTGACCAAGAGTGTGAAGCCAAATGCGACGGTGGTACTGCTCTTCTTCAGCGGGGATGGTGCTGGGGTCAACACGACGTACGTAGTAAAACTTTTCTTCGCCGGGCAACCACGCAACCGGTGAGTAGCGCGCCCGATCAATAGGTCCGTCAACGATGGTTCCATCGCTGACTCGCATGACGCGCAAGATGGATTCCTCGTTGCCACCCTCGGAGACTTGGTAGGCCAAGAGGTTGCCCTCTTTGGACGGCTGCCAGGTATCGAGGGTGGTCAGGCCTTGTGAGTCCAAGTCCATGGGGTCAATCAGGACGCGCTCGGTGCCATCGGGATCAATGGTGAGCAAGAGTGCGTGTTCTTGTTCAGCCGTGCGACGCATAAAGAAAGCGCGTTCGCCACGCCAAATCGGCGGCGAGATTGCGCCGGCCGACATCAGGTCGCGCAAACGCGATTCCCAATGACTCGACGTGCTCCACTCGGCACAGGCTTGAGCCACCAAGGTGTCTTGTGCGGAGAGCCACGTGATCGTGCGGGGGTCCTGAGCATCCTCGAGCCAGCGGTACGGATCGGCAACATCGGTGCCGTGCAGGTTCTCGACGAGGTCAAGCCGCGGAGCCTCGGGGTAGTTCATGATCCATCACATACGCGCGCATTAAGGGCACGAACCGTGGAGTCACGACCTTCGCTAACCAACCGACGCACGGTGGGCTCCAGGTCAGTGCGAGCCAAAAACGCATCGGCAGCATCAACCGTTGATTGGTCCACGCTGTAAACCGGATATAGCCCCATCAAGATGTCTTGCGCAATTTCATGAGTGCGCACATTCCAAATATTGTCGGCAATAGCAAAGTACTTTTCGACGTAAGGGTTAAGGAGTTCGACCTGATCGGGGTGCAAGAACCCGCCGATCATGGAACCGATCATCGCGTTGGGAAGTGAGGCGTCGTTAATCACTGCCTCCCACGTTTCGGCCTTGGCCTGTGCCGTCGGTCGGCTGGATCGAGCCAGCGCGGCCTGACGCAGTCCCGTAGCGGTGTTGTCACGAGCCAACTCCGCAGTCACGCGATCAAGATCGCTGCGTCCTGCGCTCACGAGTCGTTGCAGTAATGCCCAACGAAGGTCGGTGTCCAACGTCAAACCGGGCAGGACTTCGGCACCCTCAAGAATGTCCTCTACTCGCTGGAGCTGTTCGTCGGTGGTGGAAGCAGAAACAAAGGAGCGAACAAAGGCGAGCTGGCGGTCACTGCCTGGCTCGGCGGCAATCATCCAGTCACCCAGCGTTGTTGCTAAGCGGTCAAGTCCGGTGCTGCGCCAGTTCGGCTCGGCGTATTGGTCCAGGGCTGCTTTGACCTGGCGCAGTCCTTGTTGCACCACACCGATGGATTCCTCTTGTGGAATCGCACTGAGCGTGAGGTCAAGGAATTGACGCGTAGGCATCTCGGCGTCGCGCGTCATGTCCCAGGCCGCTCCCCACAGCAGTGCGCGGGCCAACGAGTCAGTGACATCTCCCATGCGTTCGGCACTGGTCTGTGCGGAACGTTGGTCGAGTCGAATCTTGGCAAACGTTAGGTCGCCATCGTTAAGGAGAATCAGGTCGGGCTGCTGGACACCAACGAGTTCAGGAACATCAGAGGATGCACCCGTGATGTCGACTTCGATGCGTTTGATGGGCTCGAGGTGACCGTTTACGTCGCTGTACAAACCAATAGCGATGCGGTGCGAGCGAAGGATCGGCTCAAGACCAGCGGGACTAGTCGGTGGCAACTGCGTAACGGCAAAACGTGCGTACGTGCCGTCGGTGTTGAGATCAAAATCGGGCAACAAGGTGTTCACGCCGGCTGTTTCTAGCCATTGCGAGGTCCAGTCCGACAGGTCACGACCAGAGGCGGCCGACAATTCAGTGAGCAGGTCAGTGAGTTCGGTGTTTCCCCAGGCATGCTTTGCGAAGTATTCGCGCACACCCTGCAAGAACTCGTCTTCGCCAACCCAAGCCACCAGTTGGCGCAAGGCGGATGCGCCCTTGGCGTAGGTAATGCCATCAAAGTTCACGCGCACGGCATCAAGGTCGACCATGTCGGCAGCGATGGGGTGTGTGGACGGAAGTTGATCCTGCCGATAGGCCCACGCTTTGCGTTGATTGCAAAAACTCGTCCAGGCATCGGTGTATCGAGTGGCACGCACGTTCGCAAAGTGTGAAGCCCATTCGGCGAAGGATTCGTTGAGCCACAGGTCGTCCCACCACGTCATCGTGACGAGGTTGCCAAACCACATGTGAGCAAGTTCGTGAAGGATGGTGTTAGAACGTTGCTCGTAAGCAGCATCGGTCACCTTGCTACGGAATAACAAATCCTCGTGGAAGGTGACACAACCGGCGTTTTCCATGGCTCC
>CALQPL010000045.1 GCA_943332445.1 Bifidobacterium breve | reverse complement strand
TAGAGGAGCGGTGTAGGAGTGCGTGTTGGGGCCATTGAGCGCGCGCATGTACGTGCCGTGCGAAACAGACCAGTCAAAGCGCGTGTCACCACGCATCTTGAGGAAGTCGTCGTTCTCTGCGCCGAAGTATTTCTCCAAGTAGTCGATGTCAGTGCGGGTATCGCGGCGACCAACGAGCTCGGAGTAGAAGAAGATTTGCGGGATGGTGCCAAACACCATGACAAAGTGCGGGACATCAGTTTCTTGTGACAAGAACACCTGAAGGTTCATGTCCAAGATGGAGGCCTTGCGGTTTCCAATCCATGAGTTAGCTACGTGCTCAGCGTGCGGTCCGGTCCAGGTTTGCATGGAGCCTTCGAACGTGGTTTCCATTTCGCCGGTTTCTTTGTTGGGCGCTTCGTTGGCCCAGTAGTCCAAACCGATGGAAGCCTGCTGTGGCTCCAGACCAGGAATTTCTTCCATCACGCGGTCCTTGAGGTCGCTCAAGATGCCGTAGAGCTGGCGGTGGACATCGGTGACGTCAACGTTGGGGTTTTCGGCAAGGAACTCGTGGATGGTTTTGGTCTGACTAACCGGCTGCGTCATGAATGTGCTCCTGAAACGGTGGCGGGACTGCCCATGGATTGATAGACCAGAAATCTAGACGACTTTGGGTGCCCGTGGGGCGGGGTTGGACAGTTTTGACCATGAAATGGGATCAGCGCCGTGCTAGAGCCCGAAAACCTCATCGAAGTGCGCGGTCGTCATGCGCACCTGGCACGTGAGTGGCGCACCGATTTCGGGGGCTGCCATATCGCCCGGTAGCCAGACCATCGAGACCTGCATGTGTGGCGGTTCGGCGAACCACAGGCGTTGACCGGCCAACCAAAACGGTGACGCGGCTTTGCCAAAGGCTTGCAGTCCGGTGCGAGCAACGGCTTTGCCGCGCCCGGCCAGGCCGCGAGTTACGGATGGTGCTTCGAGACCAACGCCGTGAAATGTTCCACCCGAGACCACGAGGACGTGACCATCTTTTGGCGCACTTTGTTGGCGGTATCCCACCCGGTCACCCTTAGCGACTTCGTGCACGTCCAGGACGGTGGCGTTGACAGCAAAGTGCTCGCGATTTCCATGCCAGAGTTGAGTACCAACTCGGGGCTTAATGGTGGTGGTGGAAAGGGTCGTTCGGACCTGAGCCAGTTCGGCCGCCGAAAGGTGCGAAACCCACAGTGTGTGAGGGGAAAGTCCGGCATCGGTCAATCGTGACGCCCACGAAATGACGTCCTTTACTTTGGTTCCTGCGCCTTGCTCGTCTAGCGGAAGGTGCAGGGCAAAACCGCGTACGTCGAGCTCATCGAGTGGTCGGATGAGGGACTCAAGGTCGGTTGGCTGCACTCCATGGCGTCGTAATGACGTGAGCACCTCGACGACGACTGGAACTCCGGGCTGATCTTTGGCAAGAGCCACAACGGCCTCGGGGTGTGCCACGGTACGAATCGTGGAGTCGGAGGCGTTGCGCTCCGCAGGTGACAACGTGGGGTGCCAGGGCGATAAAACCAAGACCTCGCGAGCAAAGTGTTCGCGTACGCCCTGCACTTCGCTGTGGGTGCCAACGGCGATGGTGCTGACCGGTAAGGCTGAGGCTTCGCGCGCTAGCTGCGCGTTACCGAATCCGTAACCGTTGCCCTTGATGACGGGAACGATGCTGGAGTCTTGGGCAATGGTGCGCGCGAGATGATCACGCCACTGCTGGCCATCGACGCGAAGCGAAAAACTCACGCGCTCATCCTCTCGCGAAAAGTGTTATCGGCGGGCTAAGTACAGCTTGATGGCTCGGTGCAAGATGGGTTGAACGGGCAGATCAAACTCTCCGATGTATTCGCTGACCTGGCCACCCGTGCCCAACTTAAAGCGAATGAGTCCGAAAAGGTGGTGGTTGGGGTCAAGGCTGTCACCGATACCCCGAAGGTCGTAGGTGTGGCAGTTGGTGGCGTGTGCGGCCTGGATCATGGCCCACTGAACGGCGTTACTGGGGCGGAAATCGCGGCCGGCTGTGGTGGACGCACCGTAGGAATACCACGCGTGCCCGCCCACCGTGACCAACGTGGTCGCGGCCAAAACGTCTCCGTCTTTTTTGGCTAAGAAGAGCCGCAGGCGTGCGGGATCTTCGGCTTCCATCGCTTTCCACATGCGTTCGAAATAGCGCAGGGGGCGAGGCGTAAACCTGTCGCGTTGAGCCGTTTCGACATACACGGTATGGAAGTTAGCGAGGTCGTCGAAGGTTCCCTCAATCACCTCGACGCCAGATTTCTCAGCCTTACGAATGTTGCGACGCCACTCTTGGTTCATACCGTTGAACAGATCGTCAACGCTCTTGTCGCGCAAATCAAGTTGAAAAACAAAACGAGGTTGAACATCGCCAAAGCCATCGCCTTCGGCCACTTCTTGATGCCAGCCCAAGGCACGCAACTGTGCGACCAGTTCAGTGGCCTGGTCGTTTGACATGTCGGGAACGACGTCCTGCAATTTCGCACTGGAATTGGCAATCGCGTCTTTGATTGCGTTGGCAGACCATTGACGAACAATCACGGGTGGACCCATTTTGATGGTGAAGACTTTCTTGCCCTTGAGGTAAGCAGTCAAAGGGTTCACCCAGTGCGCTGCCGGTCCGGGGGTCAGAGTGGGGAAAGTCGGTCCTTCGGGGAGATAGGCCAAGGACCACTTCAGTCGCGGGATGGGCCGGTACAGAACTAAGGCCGCGCTGACTAACTGTTCACCGTCGAACCAGCCCAAGGATTCATGGCGCCAGTCAGCCTTGACCTGCCCCCAGGCGGGGGTTTGGAGGAAGGAAATCGAGCCCGAGCCGTCCTGGGACTGGATCCAGGCCAGGTGCTGGTCTGAGGTGAGGGGGCGAACCGTCAGCTCGGAGGGGGTGGAGTTCGCGGACACCCCTCAACCCTAGCCACAGATTGACCGGATTCGGTCATCCCTAGGCGCCCCGATAACTCACCGGATTTTCTCCGCCTGTTCACCTTCTCGTTGCCTTGTCGTACGCCTAGCCCGACATCTTTAGGGCATTACCAGCCCAAGGAGGTGTGCATGACTGATCCACGCGTTGTCTTTCTCGGCGGTGATGGCTCGGCACCCCAGGGCCTGAACTTTGCTGATTCAGCAGATGATGACAGTTCGTCGTGGGTGATGTGGCGAGTGCTCACCGCAAACAATCGCGATGTCGGTCGTTGTCAAATTCTCCATCACGAGCACGCTGACAGTGTCGCGGATTTTATGAACTTCAAAGCACAGGTGGAGCGCATGGAACCGGTTATCTCGCATGCGCAAGTTGGCGTGGAGTGGACCTGGTCTTTGTTGCTGGATGAAGTCCCTGTTGCACGCAGTTCGCGAGGGTATGAACGACTGCGCGAATGCCACTACAGCTTGACGCAGTTTCTCAATGCTGTGCCCGTTGCTGTGGTTGTTGACGATCCGGCTCACATGGTGCGGCAACGACGCGACCACGCGATCCCGGGAACCTTTGAGCCATTGGCTGATGCGCTGTGACCACAACAGTTGTCGAAAACGACGTAGACAATGCCCTTGTCGCTGATCAAGCGCGAGAAATTACGACCAAGGTTGACCGACCGGACCTGATTTTCCGCGGCATCATTCGCACGAGCGGTATTGCGGTGCTCACGGTCATGTCTTTGATCGGAGTTTTCCTGGCTTACCGAGCCGGCAAGGCGCTGAATGTGGCCGGTTGGTCGTTTGTTACCGAGCAAGCATGGGAGCCCGACTCCGGAAAGTTCGGAGTAGCAGCCATCATCGTGGGTACGATCCTGATCGCCGTGGTTGCGATTTGCATCGCGGTCCCATTGGCGATTGCTGTTGCGCTCTATATCTCGGAGTACGCCCCGCGCAGATTGCAATCCACGTTTGTCAGCTTGGTAGACCTCATGGCTGCGGTCCCCTCCATCGTGTACGGCTTGTGGGGATTGTTCTTCCTTCAATCAAACGTAACCGGGGTTGCTCGATGGATCTCTACTTACTTCGGTTGGATTCCCTTTCTCTCTGTTGAGGGCGCCGATCCCACGGACCCGTTGTCCCCATCAACGGTGTACACCTCATCCACTTTCATCGCGGGCATCGTCGTTGCTTTGATGGTGGCTCCCATTATTTGCTCGGTCATGCGAGAGGTTTTTTCGCAGGCACCGTCGGGAGAGCGTGAAGGCGCTTATGCACTGGGTTCGACCAAGTGGGGAATGATCCGCACTGTGGTGTTGCCGTTTGGAAAAGGCGGCATGATCGGCGGCACCATGCTGGGCCTCGGCCGTGCCCTGGGTGAAACGATCGCGGTGTACCTGATCATTTCGCCGGTTTTCATCATTCAGCCGCGCATTTTGGAGAGCGGTACCAGCTCCGTTGCTTCTTTGATTGCCCTTCGCTATGGCGAAGCCACCAACTTTGGCACCTCAGCCCTGATGGCGGCTGGGTTGGCGCTATTCCTCATGACTCTGGTCGTCAACTTCATCGCCTCATCTGTGGTCGCGCGCAGTCGTTCCGGCGCGGAGAGTGGGTAGACATGGCGAGCTTGAATTCGGTTGAGTCTCGACGCAGTACGGCGACGTTTCGCCTCACGGATTTCTATTCGTTAGTGGGCGCGCTTGTTGCTGCGCTGTCATTGAGCCTGTTGCTGTTCACCAAAATCTTGCCCTTTTCCGGGTCCATTGGTTTCGTTGTCGTGACCTACATCGCGTTTATCGCGATCTACTCCGCTCTTGTCAGCCTTGAAGCTGAAGGACCACTCATCCGCGACAAAATCGCCACGGTGGTGGTCCACAGTTTGGCCTTCCTCATGCTCTTGGCCCTGGTGTTTGTTGTCGCTTACACGATCCTTCGTGGGTTCAGCGCGCTGTCACATCTGAACTTCTTTACCCAAGACCAGTCACGCACCGGACCACTAGATCCTCTGAGTTCGGGCGGTGTACTGCACGCGATTGTCGGAACCCTCGAAATGATCGCCTTGGCCTTGCTCATCACCATTCCGCTGGGGATCTCCTGCGCAGTCTTTTTGAACGAAATCAGTGGGCGTCTGAGCCGCTTGGTACGCACGATCGCCGAGGCAATGACCGCACTGCCGTCGATCGTGGCGGGTTTGTTTATCTATGCGACGTTCATCTTGATCTTGGGCCTGCCGAAATCCGGCATTGCTGCCTCGTTAGCCATCAGCGTGATGATGCTGCCCATCATCATTCGTGCCTCCGATGTGGTCTTGCGTTTGGTACCCGCGAACTTGAAGGAAGCTTCGTACGCCATGGGTACCAGTCAATGGCGCACGGTGTGGCACGTGACCTTGCCAACGGCGCGATCCGGTTTGACCACCGCAGTCATCTTGGGAACAGCCCGCGGTATCGGCGAGACCTCGCCGGTACTCCTCACGGCTGGATTTACCGCTTCGTTGAACGCAGATCCTTCACGCAACCCGATGATCTCGTTGCCATTGGCCGTGTTCAACTTTGTGAAGTCGCCAGAGCCAGCGATGATCGCGCGCGGTTTCGGCGCTGCTGCACTTTTGATGCTGCTTGTCCTACTGCTCTTTGCCGTGGCACGCATCATCGGTGGAAAGGCACCCGGCGCTTTGAGCACTCGTCAACAAAAACGTCGTGATCGCCAATCACATGACGATGCAGTGCGGATGGCCCAGTCAAGTGCTGTGACAACTGATGCAGGTACGCCATGAATGATCAACAAAGGAAGTTAGACATGAAATCGGCAACAGTTCGCCTCGCTACGACCGTGATTTTGACGGCAATCCTTGCGGCCTTAGGGATGAACGCAGCATCTCCTGCCCAGGCGGCCGGGTATGTGCCGATCAGTGGTGCGGGTTCGACCTGGAGTCAAAACGCCCTTGACCAGTGGCGACGAAACGTTGACCAATTCGGCATTCGCGTGAACTATCAGGGCACGGGTTCTTCGGATGGTCGTAATCAATTCCGTAACGGCACCGTTGACTTCGCAGTCACGGAAATTCCATACGGTCTCAAAGATGGAAGCGTCATTGACCAGCCACCGACGCGTAAGTATGCCTATATGCCGATTGTTGCTGGTGGCACATCCTTGATGTACAACCTGACGATCTCGGGCAAGCGCGTGACGAACTTGCGGTTGTCAGGGTTGACCGTGGCAAAGATCTTTACCGGCACCATCAAGTCGTGGAATGACCCGGCCATCAAGGCAGATAATCCCGGCTTGTCCATGCCATCGCGCCGGATCGTTCCCGTGGTTCGCTCCGACGGTTCGGGTACCACGGCACAGATGACGTCCTATTTGGCCAAGCAATACCCCTCGGTGTGGAATTCCTACTGCGCTAAGGCGGGACGTTCCACGCCGTGTGGGGGAACTTCTACCTATCCGATTGTTTCCGGTGGTGGATTTACCGCTCAGGCGGGTTCGCTCGGCGTGAGCGGTTACGTATCGCAGGAACAAAATGTAGGAACGATTACCTACGTTGAATACAGCTACGCATTGAACACTGGGTATCCGGTAGCGAAGTTGTTGAATAAGTCGGGTTACTACGTCGAGCCGACGCCAAACAACACGGCTGTGGGATTGCAGGGTGTCAAAATCAACACCAATCCGTCATCAAGCGCGTACTTGACCAGTGACCTGACCGGTGTGTACAACAACAGTGATCGCCGGGCGTATCCGATGTCGAGCTACAGCTACATGGTGATCCCGACCAAGATTGAAGGCACGCTTAACGCGAACAAGGGAAAGACCTTGGGCGCCTTTGCCTACTACTTCTTGTGCGAAGGGCAACGCCAAGCTCCGGTGTTGGGCTATTCGTCGTTGCCGCTGAACCTGGTGCAAGCTGGTTTGGCGCAGGTACGACGGATTCCCGGTGTAGAAGCCAAGACGATTGATATCAAGAAGTGCAATAACCCGACTTTTAGTTCCGATGGAAAGAACCTTCTCGCAAAGAATGCGCCGCAACCGCAATCCTGCGATAAGCAAGGCTCTACGCAATGCGCCACAGGCACCGGAGGGGCGTCAAAGACGTCAACATCCGTTTCATCGTCGGGATCAACGAGCAATTCACCCACCACGGGTGGAAGTACCGGGACCACCGGCACGACAGGTGGCACCACAACAACGACCGGCGGCACGGGTCAAACCACGGGCAGCGGTGATTCCGGTCAAGGTATTTCCACGGTCAATGGCACGGCAGTTGCCCTACCAGTTTCCAATAAATGGGGATTAGAGCAAGCCGCCATGGTGTTCGCCGCTATTACGTTGCTCGTTGTACTGATCGCCCCGCCTTTGGTGGCGCGACGACTAAGCGCGGGGACTAAGAAGTGAATCAGCGTATGAAAGCGCGCATGAGCGCATCCGCGGTCCTTGCTATCGCGGTGATGACACTGGCTCCGCTGACGCAAGTCAATGCGTCACCGGTGCGTGCGTTCACGACCTCAGCAGTCACGGTTGATGGCAGCGGGGACTTTTCGGACC
>CALQPL010000044.1 GCA_943332445.1 Bifidobacterium breve | reverse complement strand
TTCAAGGCGACCAGGTCAAGATCGTTGGTTGGTACGACAACGAGTGGGGATACTCCAATCGACTGATCGACTTGGCCACCCTCGTCGGCGCATCGCTTTAGTGTGACTGCGGCGCTTACCACTTCCATGCAATCCATTGATGACCTTGAGGTTCAAGGCAAAGTTGTCCTTGTTCGCTCTGATCTAAACACTCCGTTAGAGACGTCCCTCGAGGGCGTCGTCGCCATCACCGATGATGGGCGTATCCGAGCTGCACTGCCAACGATTAGTGACCTTGCGGCCCGAGGGGCTCGCGTTGTAGTGATGTCTCACCTCGGGCGACCCAAAGGTCAGGTAGTGCCGGGATTGTCCTTGCGGCCCGTTGCTGTTCGATTGGGCGAGCTACTTCATGCCCCGGTCGCTTTTAGTCCAACAACCGTGGGCGAACAAGCCCAAGGCGTGGTTGCTGGTTTAGCGGATGGCCAGGTCGCCTTGCTGGAGAACCTACGTTTCACCGAGTCCGAAACGTCCAAAGACGATGCTGAGCGTGGGGCCTTTGCGGATCAACTTGCGCAGTTGGCTGACTTCTATGTGGGAGATGGCTTTGGCGTCAGTCACCGCAAGCACGCCAGTGTCTACGACATTGCCCTGAGGCTTCCTCATGCCGCTGGCCGATTGATTGCCTCTGAAGTGTCGGTTTTGCAACGCTTGACGCGAGGTGACGAGCGGCCTTACGTCGTTGTCCTGGGTGGATCGAAAGTCTCGGACAAGTTGGGTGTGATCGAGACGTTCTTGGGCAAGGCTGATCGAATCCTCATTGGCGGCGGGATGGTGTACACCTTCTTGGCTGCCATGGGTTACGGCGTGGGTTCAAGTTTGTTAGAACCTGACCTCGTGGAACAGTGTCGCGGCTACATTGCCCAGGCGCAGTCAGTTGGAGTGGACCTAGTCTTGCCAACGGACATCGTTGTTGCGGATCGATTCGCCAGCGATGCTGATTCGACCGTTGTCGGCGTGGATGCCATCCCCAATGACTGGATGGGGTTGGACATCGGACCTGACTCTGCTCAAACGTTTGCCGGAGCACTCTCCGATGCGGCAACGGTGTTTTGGAATGGACCTATGGGGGTCTTTGAGTTTGACGCGTTTGCCAGTGGAACGCGGGCGGTTGCTCAAGCCATGGCCAGCTCATCCGCGTTCACAGTTGTGGGCGGGGGAGACTCAGCCGCTGCGGTGCGCCATCTAGGGTTTGCGGACGATCAATTTGGCTACATCTCTACCGGCGGTGGAGCAAGTTTGGAATACCTAGAGGGTCGGGAACTTCCTGGCTTGAGTGTCCTGGAGGACAAAGCATGAGCGTGGCTCGTAAACCCTTGATGGTGGGCAACTGGAAGATGAACCTCAACCACCTTGAGGCCATCGCCTTGGTACAAAAGCTGGTCTTTAGCTTGAGGCCACAAGACTTTGACGAAGTCGATGTCGTCGTGTGCCCACCCTTCACCGACATTCGATCAGTGCAAACCTTGGTTGATGGCGACAAGCTGCGTCTGTCCTATGGTGCCCAAGATGTGAGCGAATTGGACTCGGGAGCGCGAACCGGCGACATCAGCGGTTTGATGCTGGCGAAATTGGGATGCAGTTACGTGGTTGTGGGGCACTCCGAGCGTCGTCAGTTTCACCTTGAAGATGACGAACTGATCAACGCAAAAGTCAAAGCCGTCTTACGTCACTCCATGACGCCCATTATTTGTGTGGGCGAGCCGATTGAAGTGCGCCAACAAGGGCTTCAAGTCGAACATTGTGTGAGTCAGCTGGAGGCAGCCCTCGAGGGCCTTGCACCTGAACAGGTCGCCAAGACCGTCCTCGCCTATGAGCCCATCTGGGCAATCGGCACCGGACAGGTGGCTACCGCCGACGATGCCCAAGAGGTTGCCGCTGCCCTGCGTAGCACGGTCGAGGCGTCCTTCGGCGAGTCCGTGGCGGCTGGGATTCGGGTGCTCTATGGCGGCTCGGTCAATGCAGCCAATACCCCTGGAATCATGGCTCAGGCGGACATTGACGGGGGTCTGGTCGGTGGTGCAAGCCTGGAGATCGAGACCTTTGCGCGGATCGTCCGCTACCGTGATGAAATCGCGCTTTAGGCGCATGCGTATCCTTAGCAGGCACACTCCGCCCGCCCATTGTCAGAGGGGTCAGTCATGATCGTGTTTCTGGGAATCGTCCAGGTCATTACGAGTTTGCTGTTGCTCGTTTTGGTGCTGTTGCACAAGGGCAAGGGCAGCGGATTGTCTGACCTGTTCGGTGGCGGAATGTCGTCCTCGCTTGGTGGCTCGTCAGTCGTAGAAAAGAACCTCGACCGGTTCACCGTGGCTGTGGGACTAATTTGGGCCGTTTGTGTGTTTGGTCTAGGGCTAGTACTTAAGGCAGCAAACTAACCCGCCGAAACAGTACGAGTGGTTGTAACACGACACGGTACGTAGGTATCGATGTAATGGGCTCTAGGGAGGATCATCATGGCTGGCGGAAGTGCAATTCGCGGTAGTCGCGTTGGCGCAGGCCCCATGGGCGAAGCCGAACGTGGCGAAGCGGCTCCACGGGTCTACATCAGTTTTTGGTGCGCCTCTGGCCACGAAGTATCGCCATCTTTTGCTAGTGATGCCGAAATCCCTGAGCTGTGGGACTGCCCCAAGTGTGGAGCTCCAGCCGGCCAGGACAAGGCCAATCCGCCATCAGCCCAAAAGAACGAACCGTATAAGACCCACTTGGCGTATGTACGCGAACGCCGGAGCAAGGAAGACGGCGACGCCATCTTGGCTGAAGCCATCGCCAAAGTTCGTGGCGAGGTCTGGGAAGGCTAGTTCTGGCCCCTGGCGGCCAATGCTTGCTCCACCACAGCTTCTACCGTAATTCCAAATTCGCGATACAACGTTGATCCGTTGGCCGAGGCGCCGTAATGGTCAATGCCAATACTGCGTCCGGCATCGCCAACAAACTCGCGCCATGGTGGCGTAATGCCCGCTTCAATCGACACACGAGCACGCACAGTTGGTGGCAACACTTCGTCGCGATACGACTGGGGTTGTTCGCGGAAGATTTCCACGCAGGGCATGGAGACCACCGAGGCAGCAACGCCTTGCGTCTTGAGTGATTCTTGAGCCTGCAGCGCCAGGGTGACTTCAGATCCCGTGGCAATCAAAATCACCTCAGGATTGTCAGCAGGTGAAATCGTGTAGGCGCCCTTAGTCAAGGGGTCGCTGCCGTTACTGGTTGTCGTGGCCTCCGAGCGATCGAGAACCGGAACATCCTGACGCGTCAAGATCAAAGCCGTCGGGGTGGACGTACTCGTCAATGCCACCTGCCAAGCTGCGGCGGTTTCGTTCGCATCGGCTGGGCGAATCACGTTGAGATTGGGGATGGCTCGCAGCGCCGCCAAGTGCTCGATGGGCTGGTGAGTGGGTCCATCTTCACCCACGCCGATGGAATCGTGCGTCCATACATAAGTCACCGGCAATCCCATGAGTCCTGCTAGCCGAACGGCAGGGCGCATGTAGTCACTGAATACCAGGAAGGTGCCGCCAAATACTTTGCTGCGACCGTGAAGGGCGATCCCATTCATGATCGAGCCCATCGCGTGCTCGCGAATACCGAACGCGATGTTGGCCCCAGCTGGCGTGGCCGGCATGGAAATATCTGCACCCTTGATGTGGGTGTTGTTGGACTCGCCAAGGTCTGCTGAGCCGCCCCACAACTCTGGCAATTGACCTGCGAGGGCATTAATGACCGCTCCGGACGCCTTGCGAGTCGCGACCTGGGTGCCGACCTCAAAAGTGGGCAACGATGCGGACCAGTTGGCCGGCAGTTCCCCGGACTCAAGTCGTTCAAGAAGTGCGGCCTGCTCGGGATGAGCGGCTTGCCACTGCGCGCGCGCCTGGTTCCACTCGTTGTGTAGCTGTGCACCGCGAACCTTGGCCTGGCGAGTGTGATTCAGCACAGCGTCATCAATAGAGAAGTGTTGCTCGGGATCAAATCCGAGAACCGTCTTTGTTGCTGCGATTTCGTCCGCACCGAGCGCGCTGCCATGTGACGCCGAAGTGTTTTGAGCCGACGGTGCTGGCCAGGCAATGGTGGTCTTGAGGACGATCAAGCTGGGCTTGGTTGTTTCGAGTTTGGCGGCCTCACACGCGGCAGCGAAGGCGGGCAGATCCACATCGCCGTTCGCGGCACGGTCCACCGTTTGTACGTGCCAGCCGTAGGCCAGGTAGCGACCGGCGACATCTTCACTCAGGGACAGGCTTGACGGCCCGTCAATGGTGATCTGGTTGTCGTCGTAGATGACGTTGAGCAAACCCAGTTCCTGTCGTCCTGCAAAGGATGAGGCTTCGGCGCTGACACCTTCTTCTATGTCGCCGTCCGATGCCAGGACCCAGATGCGGTGATCAAAGATGGAGTTCTCAGTGTTGGCATCGAGTAGGTAGCGCTCGTGGCGAGCAGCCAAGGCCATACCCACGCCATTACCAATTCCTTGACCCAAAGGTCCGGTGGTGGTTTCGACGCCGGCCGTGTGCTGCCATTCAGGGTGGCCCGGGGTTTGCGAACCCCACTGTCGCAACTGTTTGATGTCGTCCATTTCGAGGCCATAGCCGCAGAGAAACAGTTGAAGGTACAGGGTGAGGCTGGAGTGTCCAAGGGACAAAATGAAGCGATCGCGACCAATCCAGTGCGGATCGTTGGGGTCGTGGGCCATGACGTGTTGAAAGAGGTGGTGGGCAACAGGTGCCAGGGCCATCGCGGTGCCGGGGTGACCGTTGCCGGCCTTTTGGACCGCGTCCATGGTCAAGATGCGAGCCGTGGCTATGGCTCGAGCATCTAGGTCGGCTGAGACCTCGGCGGACGATGAACTTGGGCTCCCGCTCACCGGCTGGGCTCCTTCCCTACGTGCTTGACTAGGCGCGACGAAGACACCCTATCTAGGCGGCTAGACTGACCAATACACCAACCGAAGGGTGGCCGTGACTGCCGTAGATCCGCGCCAAGATGAGCCTGTAGAGGCTGGCTTTGGCGGCTCTGGATCCGCAGTGAGCATCCCGCAGCGGTTGAAGGGTTATCTCGCCCTCACCAAGCCACGCATTATTGAACTTCTTTTAGTCACCACGGTTCCCACGATGTTTCTGGCGGCCGGCGGCCTACCCGATGTGTGGACGGTGATTGCGACTCTCATTGGTGGATCGTTAGCCGCTGGGGGAGCCAATACGTTCAATTGCGTTATCGATCGCGACATTGATGCAGTTATGCATCGCACAGCCGATCGACCGCTGGCGACGGGGTTGATTGAACCGGCTCAAGCCACGATTTTTGGCACCGTCTTATCGGCCGCTTCTGTGGTGTGGCTGTCCGCAACGGTCAATGTTTTGTCAGCAGCCCTGGCCGCGTTTGCGATTGCGTTCTATGTGTTGGGCTACACCATCTTGCTCAAGCGACGAACTTCACAAAACATCGTGTGGGGTGGCGCAGCCGGTTGTATGCCGGTGCTGATCGGTTGGAGCGCGGTAACCGGCTCGTTGTCGTGGGCGCCCATCGTGCTCTTCATGGTGATCTTTTTCTGGACTCCACCGCACTATTGGCCGCTATCACTGCGCTATCGCGACGACTATGTCGCAGCGAATGTTCCGATGTTGCCAGCTGTTGCTGACCAACAAGTAGTGGCTAAATCGATCGTGATTTATTCCTACCTCATGGTGGCGACCACACTGATTCTTTGGCCCGTGGCCAACATGAGTTGGGTTTATGTAGGAACTGCCACCGTCCTTGGCGGTCTCTTCTTGTATGAGGCGCATCGAATTTTGTCGGCGGCTCGCAAGGGCCTTGATGAAACGATCGTCCGCCCGATGCGACTGTTTCAAGGGTCGATCACCTACTTGACGTTGATCTTTGTCGCAATTGCCATCGATCCTTTTGTGCGCTAATTCTTCACTGTTGCAAATGAAAGATTGATGCGCACGCCGCCGTTGGGGGAATCGGCAACCTCAAAGTGACCACCCGTGGACTCGGCAGTGCGGCGCATGATGTCCATGCCAAGTCCGGTTGATCCTGATCCGCTCACACCCCGCTGGCTCAAGCGGTTCGCGTTTGCCGACAAACCCTTGCCATCGTCTTCAATAACGATGTGGATCTTGTCATCAATCCATGGTTGTGCGCTGACGGAGAACCCCACGCCCTCGTCCGTATGAGCAAAGATGTTCCCTAGAGCTGCATCCACGCACGCTGCGAGATCATCTGCATCGAGCCCTATGCGCATGGCCTTGGGTGCGATGTCTGTGCGTACTTGACGGCCCTGGTCCTCGGCGAGAACCGACCAAAATTGCACGCGTTCAGTGAGGACATTGCCGACATCGCATCGAGCGACCAATTTGTCTTGGGCTGGTCGGGCGGCTGTGCGGATGACGTCGTCGAGGCTACGTTCCATCAAGTCGAGATCGTTTTCGATCCGATCTCTCTCATCCGACGCTCCAAGCGCCTCGGTGTCTAGACGCAGCGCGGTGAGGGGAGTGCGAAGTCGGTGCGACAAGTCGGCTAGTGCTTCACGCTCCGCTACCAGGAGTTCGCCGATGCGCTGGGCAAGAGCGTTCATCGCAGTGCCTACGTTGAGGACCTCATCCGGACCTGAAGGATCAACGCGGGCATCAAGATTGCCGGTAGCCAATGATTCCGCCGTACGCGCGAGTTCGTTAAGGGGTCGAGTCATGGTGCGCGCTATGCGATCAGCCACCAACAAGGATGCGACAAAAAGGGCTAATGCCAACGCTGCAATAACCACGCTGGCTCGCAACAGTCCCTCAGTCAATGCATCAGCAGTGATGTCAACCGCGATGACACGAACTCCACTATTGACGTACACCGGAATCAATACGGTTCGCCCGCCATCGGCACGGTTTTGAGTGGAGGCCCCAGCGCCGGCGACGGTGTCCTTGATGGATTGGTCAATCGCGCGTGGATTTCCCAGAACTTGTTGTGTCGGCAGGACAACCGACACGGTCGTGCCTTCAGGCTTGGCAAGGCTAGTGATCGCTAGGTCTATTTGGTCAGTGCCCGAATTCGAGACAACCGGCACCAGGGATTGCGCGATCGTGGTGGCGCGTTCAACGGCAGATGATTGCGCCAAGTCGTTGATCAAAATGATCAACGGCAACGTAAAAGCTAATAAAACGATGCTGGTCGTGGCAGCGACAAGCAAGACGATCCGACGGCGCATGACTATTCCTTCGGGTCGACGAGCTTGATGCCGACATTGCGCACACTGCGTAGAAAGCGAGGTTCGGCCGCGGTTTCACCGAGTTTGCGTCGAAGCCACGACAGGTGCACATCCACCGTCTTGTCTGCGCCACCGTAGGGCTGATGCCAGACCTCGATGGTTAGCTCTCGCTTGGACACAACGCGTCCTTGATTAACCGCTAGGTAGTGCAGCAGGTCAAACTCGCGAGCGCTGAGGTCAAGCACGTCACCATCCAAAGTGACGATGCGTC
>CALQPL010000043.1 GCA_943332445.1 Bifidobacterium breve | reverse complement strand
GAGGGCACTGGCTAGGACAACAACGGCCCCGCGTACCGAACGCTTCATCATTTTTCCTTCTCTTGTCAGTGTGGCTGATGTCAAACCGGTCATAGTCATTTCTTACTTCCTCTAGAAGGCTGAGTTTTTGTCTGCATTACCGAGCGAAGAGCAAGCAGGAGAGCACCAGCTCCCGCCACAAGCACCAAGGGCAGAGTGGGAAAGCCGCCGCTGGGGTTTGCCCCTTCAGCAGAAACTTGTTCACTCGAAGCCTTGGACTCACCACTGGAATTTGGCGCCGCAGCGTTTGCCTTATCTGTGGGTTGCGTTGTGGATGGCTCCGTCGGAGACGATGTTGAGGGCTGGACTTGTGGCACCGGCACCGCACCCTCGCCCTGGTCCCGTGAGGTGGTTTTCACCAACGACGCTGGCGCTGTGTTGGTCGCGGTGTACGTGGCCTTTTCAATGTTCTTCAGTGAATCGCCAGGAGTGGACCACTTCATGGTCGAAACAAACTCATCAATGACTTTGGCGCCCAGGCGATCGATGCACTGAACCTTCAGCGTGTACTTGCCCACCAACGGTGTGGCATTGCGTTGGGCATAGACCACGAAGGCATTGCTCAGCGGTAGCACCATGGGGCCGGTTGCCGAGAAGTCAGCAGTACTAGGGGAAAAGACGACTTGGCCCTCAGCAGGCATTCCTTCACCGAACAGTTCGGCCTTGACCTTGGTCGCCGGATACTGGCAACCGGTTTCGGTGTAGACCGTGATCAACGATTCGGCATTTCCCTTTGTCGCGGACCATGCAATTCCGCCACGCTCACTTGCACTGGCTGATGGCGCGACCAAGCTCATGAGTACTGCCCCTGCGATTAACGATGCGCTGACGATGCGCTTGATCTCGATCATCAGGCGACCATCACCAAGAGGTCGGCCGTATCGTCAGGGGAATCAGATGGCTTCCGGCCGCGACGAATCACTAACGTCGTGCCAACCACGATGACGATCAGTGCAATCAGTCCTACTACTGACACCGCAGAAACTGCCGTGCGTGCGGTGATCTCCGGCAGGTCCGGTCCGGCATCAGGATCGGTTCCAACAAAGGGATCGGCAATGACTTCGGCAGTGACGCGGCCTTCAGGCCAAATGCCAGGAACCGAAGTCTCGATCACTACTTTGTCACCCGGCAAAACTGGTCCAACGTTTTCCAGCTTCACCGTTTTCGCGCCGCCAACTAATCCATCAATCGACACGCGTTGACGGGCTGACAGCGTGACATTTCCGTCATTGGCAAAGGCATAGGAAATACGCACTGATCCGGGCTCGAGCGGGTTCACGCTCGACTGGTAGGAGGCCGACAATTGGGTCAGGGCCGCGCTGGGATTGACGGCTCCCAGGATTCGCAAGGAAACGCGAGTGCCCACCCGGCGATCAACAACCACCGTGGGAGCGCCAGAACTCTTCTTCGTGCGCAACGACATCACGATGCCAGCTGCGAAGTCGCCCGGCTTTGCTGAGGAAGGAACACGAACAACGAAAGGCACTTTGATAAAACCTGGTTCGACAATCGGTGATGTGGTGCGTGCCGGAATTTTGATAACTTGCGGCTTAAGGCCGATCCACTTGCCGAGCTCTTTTGGTTTGTCTGCACCGGGCAACACATCAAATGCACCAGTGGCGGAGGTAAAGCCATCGGTGGAATACAACGACACTGATACCGGCTTGTCGGTGTAATTCACCAGCCCTACTTGATCACGCACGATCGAGCCTGGTCGACCGACAAAAATGAAACCCGGACGGCCATCCAGTCGTCCATCTTTTGTTGACGGTCCAATGCCGACAGTGCGAGTTGTGTCCGGTGAAGAGTTGGCAGTCACGACCGGAGGGGCGGCTTGAGCAGCTTGGCTCAGCGGCGCACACGTCAGCGTCGCTACGCACAGCACTCCTGCTGTGGCGAGGACCCGCCTGACGCCGTTGTTCATGCCTCTATTTGTAGGCGCAGGCGGTAGCCGTAAAGCATCCGGAAAGTGACGAATAGGTGTCTTTTGGCGGTCAATCCTGTGGGTGCCCAGGGGCCTGGATTCGGGCGGAAATGCCTGTGGGGCAGGCCCTTTCGGGCCTGCCCCACAGGGCCAATCGCTGTGACTGCCTAGATGACGGTGAACGTCAGGGTCGCCACGTGGCTACCTGAAGCGGTCGTCGTCGGGGCGTAGAGCGTGAGAGCCGCTCCCAGGGTGGCGGTACCCACCGACTCACCAGCAGCCGAGCTAGCCAAGGTGCGGCTGGACTTCAGGCCCAAACCAGCTCCAGGGGTGGCAGCGATGGCAATGGCGTTTGCTGGGGTGACATCAGCGCCCTTGGTAACAACCAGCAGGCTGTTCGACACCGTGGGAGTGGTTGGAGCCCAACCCACGTTGCCAGCCGAGATGCTGTCGCTGCCACTTTGTTGGAACTGTGACAACTGGCCTGAAGCAGTCCAACCCAAACTTCCAGCGCGCGTGTCAATCACGCGGACGGAGTCGATGTCGGCGGTCGCTTCGTAGCGGTCACCGGTGGAGCTCAATGCGCCCGACAAAGTGACGGCTGCATCGCCATCAATGGAGATGTTCAGCGAACCGTTAGGAATGCTGGCCGACACCGTTTGCGTGTCAGAGTCACCATTGAAGATGACCGTGTACGACTGCAGCGAAGACTCAGAGGTCACGAAGTTAGCAGCGTTTGTCGGAACGAACACGGCCTTGAGTGAAGCGTGCGCACCCAGTGCCAAGTCCGCGGTCACAAATTGAGCAGTTCCCGAGCTCAGTGCGACTTCACCCAACTTGCTGGCGCCGTCATAGAACTCAACCTTGCCCACCGCGTTGTTCGGCGTGACGGTCGCATCGAAGGTGGCATCGGTGTTCAAGTCACCGCTGCCGCTCACGGCCAAGGTCGTGGTGGTGGTGGTGGCTGGAACCGGGTCAATGACAAAGGAAACTGGTGATGACGTCGAACCCTGGAAGGTCGTCGTCGCACCGAATGCCGCAGTCAACGACAACGTGCCGACCGGCAAGGAAACACCGGACAAGGTGGCGGTGTTGCCACTGCCCACTGTGGCGGTACCCAACGAGGTTGCCCCGCGGAAGAACTCCACCGTGCCTGACGTGGGATCAACCGATCCGCCATCGACGGTGGCAGTCAAGTCAACCGTCGTGCCCAACGTCTGCGGGCTGGTCAAGGACGTAGCCAAAGTGGTCGTCGTCGTGGGACGAGCTTCGTACGACGCAGAGTTAATGTTGGCAAACGAGTTCGACGGAGTCGTCCACGTCATGGTCGTCGCGTACTCGTCATAGATCGTCGTGCCTAAGTTGTTCACGCACTGCACGGTGATCGTGTAGTCGCCAACCAGAGCCGTTGACGAGTTGTTGGTCGCATACACACGGAACGAGTTCGACAATGACAAGGTCATGGCCGACGCCGTGGAGAATCCGACAGCGTTGGGTGAGTAAATGATCTGACCATTGGCCGGGAAGCCGAAGCCCTGGGCGATGGCGCGAACCCTGGTTGCTGGGGAGGCACAGGGGCCTGACGTGGTGACGTTGATCAGGGTGTCAACGTTGCCGGTGGCGGGGTTCAGGCTGACGGTTCCTACAACAGTGGCCTGGGCAGGTGCCGCAAGCACAACGCTGCCGGCAGCAACGAGGGCTAGGCACAGCGCCGCAACAGCGGCACGGGGATTCTTGTTCAACACTATGATTTCTCCTTGTAGAGGGTGTGTCTCGTGATGTGTTCACACGTGGATTGCTTGCTGGCGAACCCTCGATATCTGCTCTTGAGCGATATCGACTTCTGCTTGGTTAATAGGTGCCGGGGATCATGTCCGTGATCCCCGGCACCTTTTGTATTAACTCAGCGGAGTTTGGTTCGTGGTCGAACCACAGCTCGCATTCAGACCGAATCCGTACTTGGTGATCGTGTCGGTGTTGGTGCAAACCAGGGATGAGCCGCCGACGAACACTGTGCTCCATGGAGCCACAGCGAGCTTTGAGGTCGGGATGACGTTGTAGATGTCGCGCTTCAACGTCGACGTGGTGGTCGGGTTGAGTGAGCTCTTGGCATCCATGTTGCCCAAGTCAGCAATACCGCGGAGGTCGGTTTGCACACCAGCGCCTTGTGCGACGTAGTTAGCAATCGAGAACGGTGCAATTTCGTTGGACTTGGTCAACACGCGACCGTCGTGCTCCTGGATGATTGAACCGTTCTTAACATCCTTGATACACGTGTAGGTGTTGAGAACCTGCGTCTCGGTGATACCCATCTGGGCCAACCAGTAGCTGCGCGTTCCCGAACCTGACTGCGGGATGTAGGGCTGGTATTCCGGTACTTCACAGCGGAAGATCGACTTGACGTCATTGAGCGAGAGGTCGCGAGGAATCGCGCTGTCCTTGGCGACGGCGTAAGTGAAGGCATCCACACCGAAGGGGATGTAGGTCAATCCACCGGTTGCAGTGGCAACAGCGGTCAAGGTCAGTGACGAGGAGCGCCCGAAGTCATAGCAACCTTCGATGGCGTTACCTGGCGTCAACGAGTTGATCAAGGCAGTGCGACCGGCACCCGAACCGTTGGGGCGCGTGAGGTTCTGGCAGTTGGCTGCAGCCTTCGGGCTGATCAGCGAGGTGGAGGGGATCGGGTCATACGAAGCGATTTGCTTCACGCCACCGATAGTGACGACTTCTGAAAGGCCATTAAGAACGTTGTACGTGGTGTCAGATCCCACGCCAACAAGTGCACGCTGAGTGGGAGTACCGACTGGGTCTGCCGAAGCCGTACCGGCTACTGCACCCAAAGAAATCATTGCCAGTCCGCAAGCCACAACGGCTGCTACGGGCTTATTGAAGGTGAACTTCATGTCAGTCCTTGTCGTGAGATCCATCTGAATCAGTCTTGATCCAGCTCGTTCGCACTCGTGGAAACGCTAAGCGCGAACTTCGAATGCACGCTTACCTTGACTGACCAAGGTTGAGCCCAAGGGACACGAAGTTGATCAGTTGGTGAACTTCACAATGACTTTTGGGGACGATTTCCCAGAACGAAGCTGCGGATCTAGGCCCGGCCTAGGCGAATCAGGAAGGCCCCACCCAAACCGGCCACAACGCTGAGCAGCAGGATCACCGCAGGCACAAATCGCACCTTGCCCAGCGGGTTTACGGTGGCCGCAATGAGGCTGGTGTTCGCTGTATTAACTGTCAGTGAGCCATTGGTCGATGACTCCATCAGGGTTTCGACAGGCACCGGCTCGCCGGCACCGGGCACGGACGTCGTTGGCTCGTTTACGGTTTGTTCACTTGGAGCCACACCAGGCTTGTAGTTTTTAATCTGGGCAGCCACCGCGATCGTCCTGGCACGCAACGTTGCGGACATTGGTGCATACCCAGCCGGAAGCTCGCCTGGTTCGAGCCCGAAGGTTTGACCATCAGCAGCTGCGTAGGTCAACAAGGTGGCGTAATCAGATCGGGCCAAGGCAGACAGCGCCGCGGGAACAGTGGCAGCGTAGGAAATCTGAGTCAGTGGGTACGCCTGATCATTCTTGTAGGCAGGGTCAACCACCAGTACCGACTTGTCGGCATTCAACGTTGCTCCGGTCAAGGCGGCTGACATTGAAGCAGAGGTCGGCTTAACAAACTCGCCATTGGCATTGCGGATGGCCGCGGTCACCAAGCCAAAGCGTTCCGCGGATGCGGTGTCAACCAGCGCCATCAGTGCGCGCGTTCCCGTTGGCTGGACCGCGCCCTTCTTCCAGGACGGAGGTTCGGCAGTGGGATCCCAATTCGATCGAGCCAAGCTGTCACCGCGAGCTGCGGCGCGAGCTGCTGAGCCCATGTCAGGCGCATAGGGGTGGGCATCCAACGTGCACAGCTTGGGGCGAGCATCGACGAAGGACCGGCAGAAGGGGTCGGCCTTGGGGTAGTCGTCGCGGGCTAGTCGAAGCGCCTTGTAATTGGGGTTGACCTTCATGCCCCAAGGGTCCGGGGTTCCCTTAATAAAGGCCGCGGCTTCGGAATCAGATTCCAACCACTTCCATACGGTAGAGACCGCATCTGAGCGACCAGCGGGCAGCAACAGATCGGAAAGGCTGATCGACAGTCCATCAAATTGAGGGTTGCTCTGTTTGAAATCGGGATCCTTGGTCATGTCGAGCGGATTTCCCGTGACTGAGGGAGCTTCGACATCCACAGCTCGCCGGTATGACTGCGTCAGCAACTTCGCCACAAGGCGCGGGGTGAGTTTTAATGTGGTGATGCGCTGCCCATCACGTTGCTTGATCTCCGGGGAAGCGCGATAAGGGGATTGGCTCTCAATGTTGAAGGCAATGGTCAATCCTGAAACGCCAACGGGTGCGTAGACCGCGGGAGTAGTACTCGGCACACTCCCCGGTTCAAGTGGCTTCGACAAATACACCAAACCTGGGTCATCGGACTTCAGCTCACGTCGGGCAGTCTCGTCGCTCACCTGGGAGTAGGAGTAAACCGCGCCCTTGCCTTCACATAATTTTGGTTGCCAGCGCAAAATCGCTTCAGCAATTTGCTCGTGACCCACCGTCTTTCGCTCTTCGCGGCCCAAGGGACACGGTTGCCCCGCTGGCTCAAACTGCAACTTCACCACGAGGCGGTTGTTCCAGTTGCTTTGACTCAGCGGAGAAGAAATCAACTGATCGCTGGTGGAGATGGTGCGCACGGACCCATCAACTTCACGGTTGCTCCGCGGAACGATGACTAACCAACACGACCGACCCTTGACGCTCGTGCCGTTGTCAATGGGTTCACCGCACCCCAGACCTGGGGCATCCTTCAGGGTTTGCACATTGAAGTACTCCCGGCCAGTGCCATCAACACGTGTTTGCGAATACGGCACTTCGTTGGTGGTTGAGCCATCGTAAAACTCATTCACCGCCGAATCCGTAGTCTTGCCCGTTACCGATTGAAACGGAACATAGACATTGGACAAAGACCCAGCGGGGGGCTTTAAGTTCTCGAGCGGGTCGATCAAGTTCGCACCGTAATTGACCTGGCGCGATGCAGTTTGGGCACCGCCTCGGGAGTCGCCGGTCAAGCCGCCGTATTGGCATTGCTCACGATTTGGTCCAGCTGGATCATCACCCCAACACTGCATGATCTGTAGGTAGTTGATGGCGTACTGACCACTACCGGGTTGGGTTGGTGTGGCACCTTCCCAAGAAATCTCCACCACCTGATCAAGCAGGTTGCGCGTCTGGGCCACGGTGACCTTGAGATCAGAGAAGTCTCCGCTGCCGTCAACGGTTACTGCTGAGCTCGTGAAGGCACGCACCGGTGAGGCGTTGACTTGCGTCAGCGGAGCCAGTGTCATCACTGCAATAGCCAAGACTGCGGATGTGCTCAAACGGGCTTTCCTACGTTGATTCACTTCTTAGTCCCCGCGCTCAGTCGTCGAGCCACCAAAGGTGGGGCGATCAATACAACGAGCAACGCAATAGCGGCGAACACCATGGCGGCTTGCTCTAGTCCCCATTTGTTGGAAACCGGAAGGGCAACTGCCGTGCCATTGACTGTTGGAATGCCTTGGCCGGAATCACCACT
>CALQPL010000042.1 GCA_943332445.1 Bifidobacterium breve | reverse complement strand
CTTTTTCCTGTGCTTGCTCATCCGTCAGCTGTTGGTCGATGCTTTGTTGTCGCCGCCATGTACCGAAACCGGCGATGGCTCCATCAATGGCGCCCCAACTCAATTGCTGTCCGGCAAATCCTTTGAGAAAAGGGGACTCGGCGACTTCGCCACCGAGTTTGACCACTGCCCCCATCGCCATGCTGCTGACGGCCCACCGACCAAGGGTCTGGGTGAGTTCGACCTCAAGGTCGTCGATGGTGGGCTCATTCACCACACCATTGTGCTCTGGTGTTCGGTCAGATGGCTAGTTATGTCGGGTGAAGAGCAGATCAAAGACTGCATGGCCTTTATCTAGTCCTGCTTGTTCGTAGCGGGTGAGCGGACGCCAATCGGGTCGAGGCAGGTAGTTCTGTGTCGTGTTGGTGAAGTCGGATGCGGTCAATACCTCAAGCATGTGCTCGGCGTAGGGCTGCCAATCAGTGGCGCAATGCAGAAATGCTCCTGGCGCAAGCTTGCTGGCCAAGAGGGAAGCGAATTCGGGCTGGATGAGGCGACGTTTGTTGTGCCGGGCCTTGGGCCAGGGGTCGGGGAAGAAAATTCGTGCTCCGTGCAGGCTCAGTGGCGCGATGCAATCCCGGATAAACGGCACGGCATCAGTGTTCGCTGCTCGGATGTTGGTCAAGCCCGCAGCATCCACATTCTGGAGCAGGCGAGCTACTCCGCGGGTGTGTACTTCGAGCGCGATGATCCCGATGTCTGGTTCGGCAGCAGCCATCGCCACGGTTGCTTCGCCAAAGCCACAACCAATTTCAAGGACCACTCGTTCCTGGTCAAACACATCGTGCAGGTTGATGGCTTGATGAGGTTCGAGCAAATACTTTGTCCGATGGTTTTCCAACGTTGTCGCATTGAGTGGACTCAAGCGACCTTGCCGTGAATGAAAACTGCGAACCCGTCGTTCATGGGTAGTCATAATTACGAGGCAGTCCCGGTGAACTTCGGTGTGCGTTGGGCATCAAGGAGAGCCACCCAGACCTGTCCGGCTTTCATCGGAAAGTCTTTGCCTTGATACAGCCAACGTGTCGGTGCGGAAACCGTTGGTCGTGACCACGTGAGCTTGTAGTAGCGACCGTCCCGGATGGCGATGGCTTTGCCGGTGCCGACCGTGCGCGACTTCGGGACGGGGTTTCCGGCTACGTCGTCACGACCGGTATTGCTGAGTTTGACCGACTGGATCACCAACGTGGATGCGCTAACTGCGCCTTGGTTGGAGGTGTCTTGCACGCCGCCGAGGTAGTAATTCCATCGACCGGTTGATGTCTTGTATTTAAAGGTGATGCGCGCACTGGGGTAGGTGATGGTCACTCCGGTGGCTTTGCGGCCGCCCAGGGGGAGAGCACCGAAGGTGAAGCCCACGTACTTGGGCTTGGCTGATCCACCGGCTTGTTTGATCAACTTTGCTGGCTTCGCGTATTCGTTGTACGGAGCTGAGCGCGAGGACAACCGTGCGTAACCTCCGCCGTAGGTTTCGGCGCTAACGTCAATGAGTCCGGCACGCTTGACCTGACGTGCCACCGCATCAACAGAGCCGCTGAAGCCAAAAGCGATTGGTCCATACATGGGGAGCAACTCTGCGTCGGTTTCGCGCGCGCTGCGGATGGGCGCGACTTTGGTAGGAATCGTTGTTGAATAAATCAGCGCCAATCGCGACAAGCCACCTTCGACTTGTTGGATGTAGACGACGTCAGCGTCAACCAATCCGATGTGGGGCAATGAGCGATTGGTGTTGTCCATCTTGAGAGCCAAGACAGGCCCGTTCGCACTGGGTCGACCACTCAAAATTGATGTGGGTTCGGCCGGCGAAGTGGGAACGGTGAAGGGCGTCGTCGCCGTTGCCGAAGGTGTGGCTACAGGCTCGCCTTTGCCGCAGCCACCCAGTCCTGCCGCGAGGGCTAATCCAGCGACAACAACGATGGCAATGCGCGGGTTGCGGTTGGTCATTTGTCCACCGTAGGTGATGAATCGGTAAATCTGTGCCCCCGGCAGGATTCGAACCTGCGCGCATGCCTCCGGAGGGCACCGCTCTATCCCCTGAGCTACGGGGGCTCGGGACTGCCGAACCCTACCGGAGTCAAAAACGGTGACCTCTAGTCTGATCACCTATGACCCCCGCTGAGCTTGCCGACGCAATCCTGCTTGCCGTTCGAGACGCCGTAGCTGCCAACGAACTGCCAGCAGAAGTTGTTGATGCCCCCTTGGACATCAAGGTTGAGCGCCCGCGACAAAAAGAGCACGGTGACTACGCCACCAGCATTGCCTTGGTGATCTCCAAAACCGCGGGCAAGCCCCCTCGCGATGTTGCCGTTGCCTTGCAAGCTCGGCTTTCGACTGTGGCAGGCATTGAGTCTGTTGATATTGCCGGACCAGGCTTTTTGAACATTCGACTGGAAGCAGCAGCGCAAGGGCAGTTAGCTAAGGCGATTGTGACCACCGGTGCGACATACGGAACCGGTGACACCCTCAAGGGTCGAGTGATCAACCTCGAGTTCATTTCCGCCAATCCCACCGGTCCATTGCACTTAGGCCACGCGCGGTGGGCTGCCGTTGGAGACGCACTAGGTCGAGTCCTGAGCGCCGCTGGTGCTGACGTAACGCGCGAGTTCTATGTCAATGACGCGGGCGTGCAGATGGATCGTTTTGGTGCCTCATTGATGGCCATCGCGCGCGGGGAAGCAGTGCCTGAGGATGGCTATCACGGCGCCTATATCCCTGAACTCTCTGCTCAAATCGTCAAAGAAAACCCCGCGATCATGGAGTTGTCGGGGGTTGATCAACTGCAGGCTTTCCGCGATGCCGGTTACACACTGCAGTTGAAGCAGCAACAAGACATCCTGTCGCAGTTCGGTACTCATTTTGATGTGTGGTTTAGCGAAACAACGCTGCATAATTCCGGCGCTGTCGATGCGGCCATTGAAAAGCTGCGCGAACAAGGACATGTGGACGACAAGGATGGTGCGGTGTGGTTGCGCACCACGGATTTTGGTGATGACAAAGATCGCGTCATGATTAAGAACGACGGTGAAAAGACCTACTTCGCCGCAGATGCTGCTTATTACCTCAATAAGCGCGAGCGTGGATTCCAGCAGTGCATTTACATGCTCGGTGCGGATCACCACGGTTATGTGCAACGCCTGCGGGCGATCGCGGCCTGCGCTGGTGATAACCCGGATCAAAGCATTGACGTTCTCATCGGCCAGCTGGTCAAGATTGTTGAAGATGGTCAGGAAATGCGCTTGTCCAAGCGAGCGGGCAACATCATCACTCTTGAGGACTTGGTCGAATGGGTGGGCGTTGATGCAGCCCGTTATTCGTTGGCTCGATCATCGGCCGACACCCCGCTGACCCTCGATACCAAGATTTTGACTTCTCGAACAAACGACAACCCCGTGTTCACCGTTCAATATGCGCACGCGCGGATTTCTTCGGTTCTGCGCAATGCAGTGGAACTGAAAATCTTGGCCGACGGGGACATCGCTGTGGCGCTTGAGCAAGCCGGTGGCTTTGATCCAGCTCTCCTCACGCATGAGCGGGAAGGCGATCTGCTCGGAGCACTTGCCGAGTTCCCCCGCGTGGTCGCCAGCGCTGCGGAATTGTCTGAGCCACACCGAGTGGCCCGGTACCTCGAGGAACTAGCGGGCACCTATCACCGGTTCTACGACGCCTGTCGAGTGTTGCCCCATGGTGATGAAGACGTCACCGACTTGGTGCGCGCCCGACTCCACCTGTGTGCGGCCACCCGTGTTGTGGTCGCCAACGGCTTGGCCCTCCTTGGCGTCAGTGCCCCCGAACGGATGTAATCGTTCGCCAAGTTGCTTGTACTCGGGCACACTGTTGATGTGAATAACGAGCCCGGACCGATCGCGCTAGTCGGCAGTGGGGAATACCTGCCCAGCATGCTTGAGGTGGAACGGTCCCTCCTTCACAACCGCCCCAAGCGCTATGTGCAAATTGCGACGGCAGCCGCCCCCGAAGGTGACGGCAGTTTGAGTAGGTGGCACAACTTGGGCGCGCAGCAAGCGCAGCGGCTCGGTGTCGAACAAGTCATCGTTGATGTGCGAACGGCAGATGATGCCAACGACCAGCGATGGGTGGATGCGATTGCTGGAGCTGGATTGATCTACCTGTCAGGTGGAAATCCCAGTTATCTCGCCGACACCTTGCGGGGTTCACACGTGTGGGCCGCAATCGAAGCAACCTGGCGTGGTGGTGCAGCCCTTGCAGGCTGTAGCGCTGGCGCGATGGTGATGGCCGAACGCATTCCGTCTTTGCGCCATCCGGTCGCGGGAGATTCGACTGGGTTAGCCCTACTCCCGCACCTACGAGTGATCCCACACTTTGATCGAATGGCGGGGTGGATGCCCGAGGGGGTCAGTCGCCTCTTGATGCACGGCGTCGATGGCGTGACGTTATTGGGAATTGATGAAGAAACGGCGCTGGTGGGTGGTCCGCATCAATGGCGCGTTGAGGGTCATCGTCAGGTATGGCGCCTCGAACGGACAGGTCGCCAAGCCTTTAGTGCTGGCGAAGTAGTGGACCTCGTCAGCAACTGATCTGCTGCCGGACACACCAGGTGATCCGGTTTTCCTCCCGAGAGTGGGAAGATCAACCCATGTCCTCGTCCGAGTCTGGTGCCTTTGCTGTACCAGCTGATCTGAATGCACTCGCGCCACACATCTGGCCAGCCGGTGCCACTCGATCAACAGCCACGGGTGTGGTGTCCGTACGCGGTCATGATGTTCGTGAACTGGCTCGTGAATTTCACACTCCTGCTTATGTACTCGACGAAGTGGAGTTTCGTGATCGCATCGGGCAGTGGAAGTCGGCTTTTGCGCAAGCAACCGATGGCAACGCTGATGTGTACTACGCCGGCAAAGCATTCTTGTGTTCGGCTGTCGTGCGCTGGCTGGATGAAGAGGGCATCAACCTTGATGTCTGCACAGCAGGCGAGTTAGCCGTTGCACTGCGGACAGGATTTGAACCGCATCGCATTTTGATGCACGGGAACAACAAGTCAACGTCGGAATTGCGCCAGGCCGTTGAGGCTGGGGTAGGGCTCGTTGTTGTTGACTCCTTTGAGGAGATCGCACGTCTGGCTCACATAGCGGGCGAGAGTGATGTGGTGCAGTCGGTTTTGGTGCGCGTCACCGTTGGGGTCGAGGCTCATACCCACGAATTCATCGCCACCGCGCATGAAGATCAAAAATTTGGCTTCTCGCTCAGTGGTGGTCAGGCCCTCGAGGCCGTCCGACGCATCCACAAGTTGCCTGCCCTTGAACTTGCCGGACTGCATTCCCACATTGGTAGCCAGATCTTTTCCACCGACGGCTTTGAGGTCGCAGCTCATCGGTTGGCTGAGTTCTTGGAGCAAGTGCGCGATGTATGTGACGTCGAACTTCCCCTCTTAGACCTAGGTGGGGGATTAGGTATTGCCTATACCGAAACCGACGAACCGCAAGCCCCACAGTTGATCGCTCAACAACTCACAGCCATCGTGAGCGCGGAATGTGCCCGCAGTGGTTTGGCGATGCCGCGGATTTTGGTTGAACCCGGGCGCGCGATTGCTGGTCCCACGACCATGACCTTGTATGAGGTGGGAACGATCAAGACCGTCGAGCTCGACGATGGATTGAGTCGCACCTATGTCAGCGTTGATGGCGGCATGAGTGACAACATTCGACCCTCGCTCTATGACGCTGACTACACCTGCTCTTTGGTTTCTCGATCCAGTACTGCTGACCCGATGTTGGTTCGCGTGGTTGGCAAGCACTGTGAAACCGGTGATGTGGTGGTCAAGCAAGCCTGGTTGCCCGCCGACTTAGCGCCAGGGGATTTGTTGGCTGTTGCTGCGACTGGGGCCTATGGCCGAAGCATGGCGAGCAACTACAACCACGTTCCCCGACCCCCTGTGGTTGCTGTTTCTGAGGATGCGGCGCGCCTGATTGTCCGCCGTGAAACCGTGGAGGACATCTTGGCTTTGGACGTGGACTGAAAACCTTGAGTGTTTTGCTTCCTCAGGTGCCCTAGTCTTAGGTCGTGGATTCCTTACGCGTAGTTCTCCTTGGTTGTGGGGTAGTGGGCTCTCAGGTTGCCCGACTGCTCCACGAAAATGCTGCTGACCTTGAACAGCGTGCGGGCGTGAAGATCGAACTGGCGGGAATCGCCGTCCATGATTTAGCTGCAGCCCCTGATTTTCTCGATAGTGACTTGTTCAGTACTGATGCGGTGGCATTGATGCAACAGGTCAAGCCCGACATCGTTGTCGAACTCATTGGTGGCATTGAGCCTGCTCGTGAATTCATCCTGGCCGCCATTAATGGTGGCGCCAGTGTGGTGACGGCCAACAAGGCGTTGCTGGCACACGATGGTGCAGCCCTCCATGATGCGGCTGCTGCCAACGGCGTTGACCTGGCCTTTGAAGCAAGTGTTGCTGGGGCAATCCCGTTGCTTCGACCGCTGCGCGAATCACTGGCCGGCGACAAAGTGGTGCGGATCTTGGGCATCGTCAATGGAACAACGAATTACATCTTGACCCGGATGGACGAATCGGGTGCTGATTACTGGGATGCGTTGGCCGAAGCGCAAGCCTTGGGCTTTGCCGAAGCAGATCCCACCGCTGACGTTGAAGGCCTCGATGCTGCGGCGAAGGCAGCCATTCTCGCCAGCCTGGCCTTTCACACTCGGGTGACGTCAGCAGATGTCAGTGCTGAAGGTATTTCCAAAATCACCAAGACCGACATTGATGCCGCACGCGCCATGGGACATGTCATCAAGTTGCTTGCCGTTGCAGAGCGAAGTGATGATGGTGGGATCGGCGTGCGGGTCAACCCAGCGATGGTGCCCCGGACTCATCCCTTGGCCAGTGTTCGCGAATCCTTTAACGCGGTGTTCGTTGAAGCCGAGGCCGCCGGCGAATTGATGTTTTACGGACGCGGGGCCGGTGGAGTTCCCACTTCTTCAGCGGTACTTGGTGATGTTGTGGCCTTGGCGCGCAACAAGGTGTTGGGCGCGCGCGCTCCCGGCGAATCCGTCTATGCCCACTTGGCGATCAGCCCCGCTGGTTCGGCACGAAGCCGGCACTACATCAGCATTGACGTCTTGGACCGTGCGGGAGTGTTGGCCAAAGTCGCTAGCACCTTCGCCGAGCACCAAGTCTCGATCGAAACCTTGCGCCAAGACGGTCGTGGTGATGACGCAACGTTGATCATCGTGACCCATATGGCCTCAGCTGCTGATGTTGCTCAAACCGTGGAGGCCTTGCGCGCGCTTGAGGCGGTCCGAGATGTTGCCACCGTCATGCAAGTCATCGGGGAATAGGCTCTCACCCATGACCACAACGTCTATTCACACCAAAGCCCACCCGCAGTGGCGCGGAATTATTGAGGAATACCGCGACCGAATGCCAGTGACGGACAAAACTCCGATCGTTAGCTTGCGCGAAGGTGGAACCCCTTTGGTTCGCGCCAATGTGTTGTCCGCGCGAACGGGGTGTGAAGTGTGGCTCAAGGTCGAAGGCGCAAACCCCACGGGTTCGTTTAAAGACCGCGGCATGACGATGGCAATCAGCAAGGCCGCCGAAGAAGGCGCT